>JAXHNT010000082.1:0-15078 GCA_034520165.1 Ideonella sp. | reverse complement strand
GTATGCTTCGCGTTCGGTTCCGTATTGCTCGCTCGCGGGCTCCTGCACTTGCGCGCAGATACCGCCGGTGGGGACTTTCACCCCGCCCTGAGAACGCGTGCCAACACGAGGTTGGCAAAGCCATTCTAGGGCGGCACACTGGGGCCCAACATCACTTGGGTGACACACCATGACAGCCAACAATGGGTCGGAAGCTCGCTTCGGCCTGGTGATCTTTGCAAAGAACCCGAGCAGAGTCTCTGCCTTCTACCAGCAGACGCTGGGACTCGCCCTGATCGACGCTGATTCAAGCCATCACTTGCTGGCAGGCGCTGGGCTGGAGTTGGTGATCCATGCCATCCCCCCGGCCTATGTGGCCGAGATCGAGATCAGCCAACCGCCAAAGGTGCGCGAGGACACGCCCCTCAAGCCCGCCTTCTGGGTGGCTGATTTGGCAGCGGTGCGGGTGGCCGCAGAGGCCACCGGCGGTGGGCTCAACCCCGACACCAAGAGGTGGCAGATCCGGGGTGCCGCCGTGCTGGACGGCTGGGACCCGGAGGGCAATGTGGTGCAGTTCAAGCAGCGCATCTGAGCGCTGAGGCTCGGCGGGCTCACCACCCGGGCCTGGGCCAAGCGAAGTCGGGTTCAGACGGCCAACAAGCCCTGCGCCAGCTGCAACAGGTTCCCCGCTTGGGCCTGCACAACGCAGGCGGCCTGGGTCTCGCCCACACCCAGCCCACCCTCATGGGGCCGAGCGATGAAGCCGCATTGCAGCCCAGCGGCGGCGGCAGCGGCCAAGTCGCTAGAGTGGCAGGCCACCATCATCACCTGCGCTGGGGCCAAGCCCAAAGCGCGGCAGGCGGTGGTGTAGACGATGGGCTGGGGCTTGTAGTCCCGTGCCAGCTCGGCCCCCAGCACGGCATCCCAATGCCAGGCGTTGTGGCGAGCCAGCGCCACCATCAAGGCGATGTGGCCGTTGGAGCAGGGCGCCAGCAGAAAGCGCTGGCGCAGCAAGGCCAGCGCCTCACCCACCTCGGGCCAGGCCTGCAAGCGGTGCCAAGCCTGGACCAGATGCTGGCGCGTGGCTTCATCTACGGCAGGGCTCACGCCAGTGTCGTTCAGCACCACATCCAGATTGCGCCGGTGCAGCATGTCCAAATCGCAGAACGCACGCTGGCCGCTGCGAATCTCTTGCATGGCGGGCTGGTACTGAGCGCGCCAGGCCGTGGCCAGCGCCGCTGCGTCCAGAGGCAGGCCCAGGCCGTCAACCAGCGTGGCTTGCAGCTCTCGGCGGATGCTGCCGTGCCAGTCGACCAGGGTACCAAATACGTCAAAGATGAGGGCTTGAGGAGGCATATTTCGTAAGCGCTTGTGTCGATCGCGTGGGGGGTCGCCGACAGCGCCGGTTCACGCGAGCGGCGGCTGCACAGCATGTCACGAAATCAGAGGGCTTGCTCGCCGTCTAGCGGCCAAGCCCCCGTAGCATCCGCGCCAAAGAAAACGTTGGGAATTGAGTAGTACCCATGATCAACAAAAAACGGGCTTTGGCTATGCTGGTCATTCTGGCGCCCTTGGCCGCATTCGCCAGCCAGCCGCAGCTGGCCTCCCCCGAGCAGATCCACGCCTGCCTGAACCGCCAAGACGAGCTGCGCGAGCGGCGGGTTGACGTGATGCGCCGAATCGACGCCCACGAGCAAAGCCAGGAGCAGTTGCGTAGCGTCATGGCCGCCCATGACCAATCCCGACAGCGACTAGACGCCGGCGACGCCCACGCTCTGAAAGAGCACAACCTGCGTGTGCAGCAACTCAACACCGAAGTCCAAAGCCTGAATCAACGCGGTGCCCAGTTGCGGCAAGAACAGGCCGGCTACAACCAGTTCGCCACCGCCACCAACCAGCGTTGCGGCACGCTGCGCTACAAGATGCAGGACTACTACCGCGTGATGAACGAGCGGGCGGCGCAGGGCAAGGCAGAGTAGGGGACCGCCCCACTCCGCCCACCGCTACGCCTCCCAACTCACCCCCTCACAAACACGACGGCCGTCCGCGCCGGCACATTCACCGTGCCACTGGCCGCGTCAAAGCTGGCCTGGGCGGCGCGCTTGTCGGTGGCATTGGGGCTTTGGTGCACGGGGTGGAGTTGCAGGGCCTTGCCGGCCAGCGCGGGCACGCTCAAGGCCTTGGCCTGCTTGTCCACATTGATCACATAGACCAGCTCGGCAAAGTTGGCACCGGCATAGCCTGCGCCGTCGAGCTGACCGATCAACACCGCTGGGTCTTGGCCCGAGCCGGTGTTGTGAAAGCGCAGGCGGGCCTTGATGTCGTCCGCCGTGCGCAGGCGCAGCAAGGTGGTGCTGGCGCGGATGCGCAGCAGGTCGCGGAAGGCGTCGCGCATCCAGGCGATGTCGCCGGGCTGCGGCGCGATGCCGCTGTTGGCCAGGAAGGGCCGCATCACACCCCAGTTGTTGCCGTTGTCGCGCTCGGGCGGCAGGCCCACGCCGAAGTTGTTGCCTTGGTAGCTCCAGTCGAGGCGGTTGAACCAGTCGCCCGAGTCGTAGGAGTTGCGGTCCATCGATTTGCTGCGCAGCGTGTCGACCCCCGCATGGAAGTAGGGCACGCCTTGGGCAAAACTGTTGATGGCCGCGCCCAGCAGTTGCACCCGGGCCCGGTCTTCACGGCTGGTGCCCACGGGCAGCTTGTAGACGTTGTTGTCGAAGAAGGTCTGGTTGTCGTGGTTCTCGAAGTAGTTGATGACCTCGGAGGGCTGCAGCACATAGCCGCCGGGCAGGCCGCCCACGTTCAGGTCTTGCAGGCTCAGGGTTTGGTCCCAATGTGTGGTCAGGGTGTAGCTGCGAATGGAGCCGGCCAAGCCCGCCTTGATCACATCGCCCAGCCACATCAGGTCGCTCTTGGGGCGGCTGCCCGTCAGCGCATTCGGGTCGGTCCACAGGCCGTTGACATAACCCTGGCTGCTGATGAGGAAGTCGCCGTTGTCAAAGCTGCTGCCACCGCGCACGGCATCGCGCAGCATGGGGTTGAAGGTGCCGATGCCCGTGCCGTTCATGCTCAGCATCTCGGCCTGCACAAAGCGCGCACCGTTGACCACCTCGCCAAAGTTCCAGCCTTCACCCAGCAGGTTGATGTGGCGGCCGGTGGCGGCGTTGACGGCGGCTTGCAGCTTCTCCATCACCGCGCGGGGCTGGTGGCCCATCAGGTCAAAGCGGAAGGAGCTGATCTTGTAGTCACGCGCCCAGGTGATGACCGAGTCGATCATCAGCTTGCCCATCATCAGGTCCTCGTTGGCGGTGTTCTCGCAGCAGGTGCTGCGCTCGATGTCGCCCGCCGCGTTGTAGCGGTGGTAGTAGCCGGGGACGATGCGGTCCAGCACCGAGCGCTCGTTCTGGCCTGAGGCCGCCGTATGGTTGTAGACCACATCCATGCCCACGCGCAGCCCCGCCTTATGCAGGCCTTGCACCATGGCGCGGAACTCCACCACGCGGCGGGCCGGGTCGCTCACTGCGCTGGCATAGCTGCCCTCGGGCACGGTGTAGTGCCAGGGGTCATAACCCCAGTTGAAGCAGTCGGTGCCTGCTCCGGCCATCACGGCCGCCTGCTGGGCGCTGCTGTCGGGCGCGGCCGTGGACACGCTGGGGCTGGTGCAGCCACGCTCGGGCACGCTGGTGATGTCGTAGGCGGGCAGCAGGTGCACGTCCGTCAGCCCGGCTTGGGCCAAGGCTTTCAGGTGCTGCATGCCGGCCGAGCTGCCACGCGCAAAGGCGAGGTAGGTACCGCGCTGGTTTTCAGGCACCGTGGTGTCGCTGACCGAGAAGTCGCGCACATGCAGCTCATAGATGCTCATGTCGGGTGCTGCCGCCACGGTGGGCGGAATGGCGGTCTCGTCCCAGCCGCTGGGCTTGAGCGCAGCGGCGGCCAAGCTGCCCACATAGGCGCGCTTGGAGTCTGCCGTCAACGAGATGGCGTAAGGGTCCGTCACCATATTGCGCACCACGCCCACGCCGCGCACAAACACGCGCACGGCAAAGCGATAGGTCTGGCCGCTCAGGTCGCCAGCGGCCTCGTGGCTCCAGACGCCCGTGGCGGCGTCCCACTGCATGTCCACGGCCGTGGTGGCGTTGCCGCTGGCGGGGTCGTAAAGGTAGAGCGCCACCGAACGCGCGGTGGGTGCCCAGAGCTTGAACTGGGTGCGACCTGCGGCCACCGTCACGCCCAGGTCCGTGACCTGCTCGGCCGAGGCATAGAGCGCATCCAGCGCGCCCGGAGTTTGGGCGGTGGTGGCGTTTTGCACCAGGCCTTGGGCATTCTCTTGCACCAGCACCAACTGGGCTTTGTGAAGCTGCTTGAGCTGGGGCTGGTCGGCCTCACGCACAGCGAACACGCCTCCGGCAGCCACCCACTTGAAGCGCTCGGCAGCGTCCACCGGCACGCTGCCGGTATAGGCGTCCAGAGTCAGTGCGCCATCGGCACCACTCACTGCTTGGTCTTTGCTCACCACGATCTGGCCGCCACGAGACCAATACAGCTTCACGGTCTGGCCGCTGCCCACGCGCGGCCACTGGATGAGCTGCTGGTTGAGCCAGAAGGCCCGGGCATCGGTGCTGCTGACCAAGCGCAGGTCGGGCGCGGCGGTGTAGACGGTGGCGTCGCGCTCCACCAGCCAAATCTCACCCACTTGGTTTTTGATGCTCAGCGCGGCGTAATCCACGCGGATGTTGTTGTCGCGGCCGTCCTTGTCGTTCTCGTTGGGCGGCATGCCGTGGATGATGAACTCCAGCGACTTGCGATTCGCATCCGCCTGCGGGTTGAGCACGGGAATGTCGAACACCACCTCGCTGGGCGCCGCGCTGTAGCCGAGCATGGCGCTGAAGGCCACGGGGGCGTTCCAGCGGTCTATCGTCACGCCGGCGGGCAGGCGGCCGCTGTCTAACCCGCTGCCATTCCAAAGGTGCAGGCCCCAGTTGGCATAGTCGCCACCGAAGCGCTGGTAGTGCACGCGCACGGTGTGGATGTCGGGCGTGGGCGCTTGCAAGGGGTTGCTAGCGTAGGTCGTCGGGTCGTCTTGAATGCGCCAGATCTCGTTAGCCCCGGCCTTCAAGGCATAAGACTGATCCTGACCGTTGTGGTCTTTCCAGTCGCCCTTGTGAAACAGGTAGCCCACCGTGCCGTTATCCGCATTCAGCGGAATGTCGTAGTAAGCGCCAAAGCTGTCGCTGCCACTGGCGTTCCAGCCTTGGTTCCAGCCTGGGTCCTGGGCGGCGCCCCAGGTGTGCATCTGCCAGCCGTCGTAGTCGCCCCCGGTGCGGCGGTAGTGCACGCGCAAGGTGGTGCTGGCAGCCGCAGCAGCCGACGCTTTGGCGCGCGGCACAGCCTCCAAAACGGTTTGGTGCGCGTCAAAGGCCGCCAGGGCCAGCGTGGCATCGGTGCTCACCGCCACAGGAGGCGGCAAGGACGCTGTGGGCTCGTTGCCACCGCCACCGCAAGCCCAAAGGTTCAGGCACATCAGGGCCATGAAGGCCCAACGCAGCCACCCGCGCGCGCCTGGGCGCGCCGCCACATCCGATGCGTGCATCGCTCACTCCTGTTGCTTGGAATGGACGCGATGCTATTGAAGTAAAACTACATGCAACATCCATGGCATCCCTTAGATAACGATTGCAATATTGAGAACACAAACCTCTTTGAACGTAACTTACTTACATAGAAGCGCCGAGGGCCTGGCGTGCACGCCAGCCTGTGCCGGTGAAGCGACCGTCCGTCGCACGGCGCTGGCGCGGCCCGGGGTCGCTTTCTACAGTGCAGGCTCAACCTCACTGAAGGAGAAGCGCCATGCGCTCACACACCTCGATACCCGCCTGGTTGGTGGCGGCAGCCTTGGCGGTCTGCTTGGTACAGCCCAGCTCAGCGGCGGACAGTGCCAAGGAGTTCCGCGCCCGTTTTGCCGAACAGGTGCAAGTGGAAGAAACGGGGCTGCCCGCCTATCCCGGTGCCACGCCACACCGGGAGACAGGGGACGAAGGCAACGGCCTGTCAGCGGCCTTGTCATTGGGCCAGTTGGGCTTCAAGCTGGTGGTGGCAAAGTTCCGCACGCTTGGCCAGCCCGAGCAGGTCGCGAGTTTCTACCGCGAAGCGCTCTCGCGCTGGGGCACGGTGCTGGACTGCAACGACCCAAAGAACCGCCGCCCTCTGCCCGCGAAGGATCGCGACCAGGTCTTGCAGTGCGACAGCAGCGCACCCAAGGCCGGTCAGCAAGTCTTCAAAGTGGGTACACCTCAGGAGCAGCGGATCGTGATCGTCCAGGCCCAGGGCCAAGGCGGTGAGTTCCGGGTGGTCCAGGTCTCAGGCAAGGGCGCGCAGGTGAATATCAACTGAGGCCGCCCTCGCTGTCACCGCTTCACTGAATGCTGAAGTTGGTGTCTGACACATCAAAGAAGATGTTGCTGCTGCACTTCACCTTGAGGCGCGCCGCCTGCACGGCCTGAGAGGGGAGCTTGACCTTCGTGCTGCCATTGTTGGGCGCTGATTTCTTCAGCCGCTTTTTAAACGTCTGGCCACCATCGGTTGAGAGCCAGACATCCACCGCGGCGCAAGACACCGGCGCGGCCACCGTGTTGGCCACATCCCAGGTCACCCGCAGGCGACTGCCCGGGCGGTAACTGCCTGCGGCATTAGGGCTGGTGACCCTGAAGGGCCCCGCTGCGGCGCTGACGTTGAAGCCCATCTCCGCGCTCGCCACACCGCCCGCAGAAGGTGCAGCCTGATCATCGCGCACCGTAAGGCGGAAGTTCAGGGCCCGGTTCACGCGGGGCAGGATCTCGCCCAAGGTTTGGGTGTTGCCCAGCAGGTCGCTGGTCTGCGGAAAGCTGCGCGTGGCGCTGGCCGTGGGTGGGAAGCTGCGGAACAGCGGCGCGCTGGCACTAGGCTGGTTGGGGCTGCCCGCCGCACCCAGGTCGCGTTGCTCCCACTGGTAGCTCAGGGTGTCGCCATCGGGGTCGCTGGCTTGGCCCGTCAACTCAAAGGGTGTCTGCGCGGGGATGGTGAAGCCGCCGCTGGGCACGTTGACGGTGGGCGCGCGGTTGCCGGTGGGCGTGACGATGGCGCAGGCTGCACCGCCGCCGGTGCGGGTGTAACGCACAATTTCATCAAAACTGGCACTGTGAAACTGTGCATCGCTGTTGGGTTGCAGGTCATCGGCGCCACAAATGCCCGCATAAGCCATGATGGTAGAGCCACTGCCCGGCTCATAGGCCGCGTTTGCGGCACGGTTGCCGGCGCAAGCACCTGCCTGGCTGTTGAAGGTGTGGTTGGCACCAAACTGATGGCCCATCTCATGCGCCACATAGTCGATGTAAAAGGCATCGTTGACCGGTGCACCCAGCCCCGTCACGCCGCCCGCCTTGAAGCGCGCATCGCACACCACCCCGAGATAAGCCACGCCGCCACCGCCCGTGCTGACCACATGGCCAATGTCAAAACTGCCGTCACCTAACACAGACTTGAGGGTGCGAATGTTCTGGCCCAACATCTGACCGCCATTGGAGTTGGTGTAGGGGTCTGTGGACGGGTTGGTGTAGATCACATCATCCGTGCCCTCCACCAGTTGCAACTGAATGCCCACCTCACGCTCGTACACGCCGGTGACGCGGTTGGTCAGGGTCACCAGCTCGGCCAACACATTGACCTTGTTGCTGGGCGAAGCTGCTGGGTCGTGGAACAGGGCGTACTCACCCGTAGTGGCAATGGCCAAGCGGTAGGTCAGCAACTGGTCCCCAATGGTGGGCGCTGCGGCGCCCTTCAAGGTTGGCGGCACCGCGCCAGGCACCTTGAGCACGCGGTCGGCTGTGCGGGTGCGCGGGCTTTGGTCTTGGGCAAAGCTCACTTGGTGCAGGCGGGTGTTGTCACCCAAGGCCGGGTCGATGAACACCCGGCCCTGCGGCGTGAAGATCTGTGCCCGCAGGCCGCGCGGGCTCAGGTCGAGGCGGGCGCTGATCTCGGGCCGACCCGGCACTGTGCCCGCAAAGGTGCGAATCTGCGGATAGCGGGCCGCCAGGGCCGGCGCCATCAGGGCGGTCTCGTGCAGATGCAGGGTCAGGCTGCTGCCGTCGGGCATGGGCAAGGCCAGCGTGGGCCGCTGGGCCAGGGCCGACCGCGCGCCCGGCAACTGGCGCACCAAGGCTCCCAGCGCGCCCACATCCAGCTCCACCCAGCGTGCTTGCCGAGCCTGCACCTGGCGGGCATCCGCCGAAGGTGCTGGCGCTGCGTCCTGCCACAGTGGCGCGGCGGCAAGCGCCGAGCCGCCCCATAGCGAAGCACAGGCCGCCAGGGCCAAGACATGACGAGCAAAGGGACGGATGGGCATGAAGAGTCTCCTGGAGTTGGCTTGAATCAGCCGCACAGTGTGCCCCTGTGAACGCGCCCCTTCCAGCCCCTAGCTCATCCACTCCCCCTAAATCACGAGGCGAACGTGAGCCGCTGGGCCAGGCCGTGCTGCGCGGCCTCGAACTCGCCGCAATGGGCCTGCGCCCACTCGGCACAGAAGTAGGTGCCACGATAACGCTCGCCGCTGTCGCACAGCAGCGAAAGCACCGAGCCCGCCTCGCCGCGCTGCCGCATCTCCTCGGCCAGGCTCAGCATGGCCACCAGGTTGGTGCCGGTGGAGGGGCCGACGGGGCGGCCGAGCAGCTCTGAGAGCGCCAGCATCGCGCCCACCGAGTCGGCATTGCCCACCACCTGCATGCGGTCCACCAGGCTGGGGATGAAGCTGGGCTCGACACGCGGGCGGCCAATGCCCTCGATGCGCGAGCCGGGTGCCGTCAAACTCGCGTCGCCACTGGCGTGATAGGCCGCGAACACCGAGCCCTCCGGGTCAGCCACGCAGAGCTGGGTGGGGTGGCGCTTGTAGCGCAAAAAGCGACCAATGGTGGCGCTGGTGCCGCCCGTGCCCGCACCCACCACAATCCAGCGCGGCACCGGGTGGCGCTCGCAGCCCATCTGTTCAAACATGCTTTGCGCGATATTGTTGTTACCCCGCCAGTCGGTGGCCCGCTCGGCATAGGTGAACTGGTCCATGTAGTGCCCGCCGCGTATCCGCGCGCCAGGGTCTGCGCTGCGGCGTACACCTCACCCGCATGGTCCACAAAATGACAATCACCGCCCTGAAAGCGGATCAAGGCCACCTTCTCGGCCGAGGTGCTGCGCGGCATCACCGCCACAAAGGGCAGGCCGAGCAGGCGCGCAAAGTACGCCTCGCTGACGGCCGTGGAGCCGCTGGAGGACTCCACCACCGTCATGCCCTCGCGCAGCCAGCCATTGCACAGCGCGTACAAGAACAGCGAGCGCGCCAGCCGGTGCTTCAAGCTACCAGTGGGGTGGGTGGACTCGTCCTTCAGGTAGAAGTCAATGCCCTGGGCCGCCCAAGCGGGCAGGGGCAGGGCGATGAGGTGGGTGTCTGCGCTGCGGCAGTAATCCGCCTCGATGAGGGAGATGGCGTGGTGGGTCCAGGATGAGGACATGGTGCTGCCGATGGTGATCGGCCATCAATGGGGATGCGCCCATTGTGGCGTCAGCCGCAGCCTGCCACGGGCCTCAAGCGGCGACCAGCTTCACGCCCTACGCCTGGCTGCCCTGCGACCAGGCCAGCAGCCGGTCGATGTTGGGGTGCTTGCCCGGGAACTGCTGCGCATCGGCCGTGTGCTCGGCATGCCACTCCAGCCCCAGCGTGGCGGCAGCAGGGGTGATCTGGCCGCCATAGAGCGCCGCCAGCGCGGCATACAGCGCCAGCGAGCCGGCTTGGCCGGGCTTGTTTTCCAGCGTGGCCAGCACCTGGCCTTGGGCGTCCACAAGCTGCAAGGCCGCTAGGTGGCCCACCTTGGGGAGTTGTTGAAGTCGGTCGGCAAATTTCATGGGGCGTGATGGTAGCAAGCCCCGCCTGCATAGGGTCTGTTGACATATAAATCCTGCCCGCGCAGGAGTGTCCAAGGGGGCTGGAGTAGGCGCGATCCGCAGCCCGGGCTGGTGCCCGGGCAAGGGGAGCAACGCCCGCCAGCGCACATGGACGCCCTGCCTGTAGGGCTCACGCGGGTAGGATTTATATGTCAACAGACCCTAGTACCCTTGCGGCCGTGACCGACCTGCCCCTGCTCTACACCTACCGCCGCTGCCCCTATGCCATGCGCGCCCGCATGGCCTTGCTGTGGGCGCAGCGGCCCTTTGCCGCTTTTGAAATTGCGCTGCGCGACAAGCCTGCCGCCATGCTGGCCGCCTCGCCCAAAGGCACGGTGCCCGTGCTGTGCCTGCCGCATGGCGCCGTGCTGGAGCAAAGCTGGGACATCATGGCCTGGGCCTTGCAAGGCAGTGCGCAAGAAGACGCCTGGCAGCGCGCGCAGGGCCCCGAGATGCTGGCCCTGCTGCAGCGCAACGATGGCGCGTTCAAGCGCCTGCTGGACGCCTACAAATACCCCGAGCGCCAAGCCCCAGCCGCGCCGCGCGAGCAGGCACGCAATGAGGCGCTGGCCCAGCACCTGCTGCCGCTGGAAGCCCTGTTGCAGCACCACCCTCATCTGACCGGCACCACCCCCTGCGCCACCGACCTGGCCCTGTGGCCTTTTGTGCGGCAATTTGCGGCCGTGGACCCGGCTTGGTTTCAAGCCTTGGCCCTGCCCGCCGTGCAGGCTTGGCTACAGCGCGGTGTCAGCAGCCGCTTGTTCGCGGTCTGCATGACCAAGCTGCCAGCCCACACCGCCTTGGTCTTCCCCGACCTTCCGCCTCAGCCTTTTGACACCGTATGAACCTGACTCGCCTTCCCCGCCTGACGCGCCGCACCACCCTCACACTGGCCCTGGCCAGCACAGCACCCGCCTGGCTGCAAGCTGCGGCCCCCGCCCCCAGCGGCAAGACCTTGCCAACCCTGCCCCATGCCTTGGCAGCCTTGGAGCAGCGTGTGGGCGGCCGCTTGGGCGTGGCCGTGCTGGACACCGGTAGCGGCACACTCACCGGGCACCGTGTGGACGAACGCTTTGGCCTGTGCTCCACCTTCAAGCTGGCCTTGGCCGGGGTGGTGCTGCGCCTCATCGACCAGGGCCGCCTGAAGGCCGACCAATGGGTGCCCTACACCCAGGCAGACCTGCAAAGCTACGCGCCGGTGGCCAAGCAGCACCTGGCCCAAGGCGGCATGACGGTGCAAGCCTTGGCCGAGGCCACCCAGACCACCAGCGACAACACCGCCGCCAACCTGCTGCTGGGCTTGATGGGCGGCCCGGCGGGCTTCACCCAACACCTGCGTGACCTGGGCGATGCCACCACCCGGCTCGACCGGCTGGAGCCCGCGATGAACCTGGTGCCAGCGGGCGAACTGCGCGACACCACCACGCCCGCCGCCATGGCCCGGACCACAGCCTTGATGCTCACCGGCCCGAGCCTCAGCGCGGCCTCGCGCCAGCGCCTGGTCGAATGGATGGTGGCCACTCAGACGGGTCTGAAGCGCTTGCGCGCCCCTTTGCCTGCCGACTGGCGCGCAGGCGACAAAACGGGCACGGCCATGGCGCCAGGCATGGTCGACAAGTACAACGACGTGGCTGTCTTCTGGCCCCCGGCCCACACCGGTCGCTCGCCCTTGGTCGTCGCCGCCTACTACGACTCCGGAAAGGCCCATGGGCAAGGTATTCGGGCGGTGGATGAGGCGGTGCTGGCGGAGGTAGGCCGGCTCGTGATCAACTGACCCATCGTGCGCTGACGCAGGGCTTCAGCAAGCCACTACGGGCGGCTATTGGAGAAAGCCCATATGGCGCCACTCAGCGGCAATGGCCACAGTGAGGCCCACTGTTGGAGGAGTCCTCATGAGTTCTTTTCGATCCGCTCAGGCCTCTGCCGTCTTCGCAGCACTCGCACTGGGTGGTGGAGTGGCCACGGCCCAGCCTGTGCCGGGCAAGTCCCTGCTCTACGCCGACGAGTGCCGCTTGGGCACAGAGTCCAGCGACAGCCAGCGTTACCACGCCTTGCTGTACTACCCGCACGAATACGCCATGCGGGTGCCAGGCCTAGTGATCGGGGCGGAGAAATCTGGCACCGACCAAGTTCGCCGTGGCGCACAAGCCGTGGGCCTTCAGCCTGCCCCCGATGGCATTGCGGTCAAGGACCGCACCACACGCTGGCTCAAGGATGTGATGCAGGGCGGCAGCAAAGCCGTGTTCATCTCGCATGTGGCCGCCTTTGACGGCCAGGCGGGCTCCTTGGTGTTTGACGCCTATCGCAGCCCAGCCCAGCCGGATGACACCCGCCTCGACCCGGCGCTGAAAAACGTGCCTTGGCTGGATTGCCAGCGCGAGCCTGTGCCTCGCGCGAATGCCTATGCCGACAGTTGGCGGGGCGTCAAGGCCGCCCGGGAGCGGATGGCCTCAGACCTGGCCCACGGTCGCTATACCCACGTTGTCATGATCGCGATGGGCTGGAACACGGTCCAGACCGAGGCCATGCAAAACTTTGCCTCGATCACCCGAAACTTGCAGGCCGCAGCACCCGATAAAGCCAACTTCAGGCCCTATATCATCGGCTTCACGTGGCCCAGCCAATGGGACAACCCCTTCTTGGGTTCGGTGTTGGTGCGGCCCAGCAGCCTGCTGAACAAGGCCAACGACGCCGATGAGTTTGCGGCCGGCTGGCTCAGTGCCAGCATTCGCTATGCCGTGCTGCCGGCTCTGGCCGAGACGGCCGTGCGCGGACAACGCCCCAAACTGATCGCCATCGGCCACAGCTTCGGCGCCCGCGCCCTCTCGCATGCCATCTGCCGGGGTACGGTGCTGAAGCCCGGGGAGGGCGGCCTCAACGACCCACCGCTGGCCGCTGGCGCCGTGGACGCCCTCATCAGTTTGCAAGGCGCTTACTCATTGAACCGCTTGCGCGCCAGCGGAGCCGGGCCATCCTCGCTGGCCTACGCACCGGGCTGCCCGGCCGCTGCCCGTTTGGTCTTCACCGCTTCACGGCATGACTCGGCGGCTGAAGGCGCCGCCAAGATCCCAGGGCCCTTGTGGGCAGGCTCCATGAAGTCATGGCTGAGGCTGCAGCAAGACGGCAGCCATCTGGACGATGGCAGCCGCATGACGCTGTGCACCGCCCAAGCGGATGGTCAGCTCGGCCAAGGCTGTGACCTGACTCCCCAGACGCGCATGCTCTACGTGAATGCCAGCGAGCTGATCAAGTACCAGTCCTTCGGCACCGGCGGTGGCGCCCACAGCGACATCTATCGGCCTGAGACCGGGCGCTTCTTATGGAACGTTTTGCGTCCCTCACCCTGAGCCCCTGACGCCTCATGAACCTGCCTACCGATATCGACCCTGCTGCTCTGCTGCGCCAGCTCTATAACGTGGCCGTGCAGCGCGCCCTGCCGCTGCACAACACCGCCGCCTGGCTGCCGGTGCCGCCAGCACCCGGCCAGGGGCGCACCCTGGTGCTGGGGGCAGGCAAGGCGGCCGGCGCCATGGCGCAAGCGGTGGAGACGCTGTGGCCCGAGCATTGCCGCCGCCACGGTGTGCCTGGCGCGCCGCTGTCGGGCTTGGTGGTCACGCGCTATGGCCACACGCCGCCGCGCCCCGCAGGCGTAGCGCAGGCCATCGAGGTGGTGGAGGCCGCTCACCCCGTGCCGGACGAGGCCGGGCTGCGGGCGGCCCAGCGCATCTTGAACCTAACGCAAGGCCTGAGCGAGCATGATCTGGTGCTGTGCCTGATCTCGGGTGGCGGCTCCGCCCTGCTGACCGTGCCGTGCGCGGGCTTGAGCTTGGCCGACAAGCAGCGCATCAACCAGCAACTGCTGGCCAGCGGGGCCGACATCACCCAGATGAACACGGTGCGCAAGCACCTTTCGGCGATCAAGGGCGGGCGCTTGGCCGCTGCCTGCCACCCCGCCCGGGTGGTGACCTTGGCCATCAGCGACGTGCCCGGCGACGAGATGAGCGTCATCGCCAGCGGCCCCACCGTGGCCGACACCAGCACCTGCGTCGACGCCCTGCGCATCCTGCAGCAGCACCGCATCGAGGTGCCCGATGCCGTGCGCGTCGCACTGCAGAGTGGCCAGCTCGAAACCCCCAAGCCCGGCGACCCGCGCCTGCCCCCGGCCCATACCCAGCACCTGATCGCCACGCCTCAGCAAAGCCTGGAAGCGGCGGCCGAAGCGGCCCGGGCCATGGGCCTGCGCGCCTACATCCTGAGCGACGAGATCGAAGGCGAATCCCGCGAGGTCGGCAAGGTGCACGCCGCCCTGGCCCGCAGCGCTGCAGCCAGCCGCAACGCCTTCGAGCCGCCCTGCGTCATCCTCAGCGGCGGCGAAACCACCGTCACCCTGCGCCCCCGCGAGCCCGGCCAAGCCAAAGGCCGGGGCGGCCGCGCCGGTGAGTTCTGCTTAGGCCTGGCCTCCGCCCTGCAAGCCCACCCCCGCATCTGGGCCCTGGCAGCCGACACCGACGGCATCGACGGCGTGGAAGACAACGCCGGCGCCACCGTCCACCCCGACACCCTGGCCCGCGCCCAAGCCCTGGGCCTGAGCGCAACCGATCACCTGAACCGCAACGATGCCTATGGCTACTTTGCGGCCTTGGGTGACTTGGTGGTGACAGGGCCGACGCATACGAATGTGAATGATTTCAGGGCGCTGCTGGTGCTGTGACGGAGCAGACCGTGCCCAAGCCTGACGCCAACATCAATGTGCTGTTCATCTTGCAACCGCAGACAGTAGGCGCAGCCCCGCCGAGCAGCGAATTGCACCATAGGCATCCGCCCAAGTCAACCGCTCGGTCGGGGCGGCACCGGCCCAGAAGGCCGACGCGCAGTGAGCCGAAGCGGAGACATCGCCGAGGCGGGATGTTGTGGATGGTCGCCCCCGAACGCCCTGAGTCCCGCGCTCATGGCTGACTTCTCTGAGGCGCTGCGCCACAAACCCCTGCACGTCCTGGACATTCCCGACGAGTACGCCTATGTGAACGCTGAACTGGTGGAGATGCTGCAACAGTCCGTCCACCTTCCAGACTACTCGGGCTAGAAGTGAGGGCCGGACTGTAACTCTGTCACACTGCCGCCACGGGAGCCACACCACCGCGC
>JAXHNT010000055.1:0-8689 GCA_034520165.1 Ideonella sp. | reverse complement strand
GGTTACGTATTGCTGCGCCTCTTTGCAGTATCAAGCTTGACACTCTCCACCACCCAAGGGCGCTGCAATCCAAGCGCACTGGTGAACAAGGCTTCGACTTCAATACTCATAACGGCTCAACTTCAAAACAGCGCTTGACTGGCACACTGCGTGGCACTTCGGAGGTGCATCACTGGACGCTCAGGCAGGCCAGAAAGTCGGAATTGTCGGTGTTGGGATCCACACTAAACGACGAGGAGCCCCCTCCCCGCCGATTCCACCTCTTGCCTGAGCGGGCTGATGAGGAAATCAATCACCCGCCGCTTGCCCGTGTGAATCTCCGCCGTCAGGTTCAAACCCGGTGCCAGTTTGATGGGCGTGGGGCTGTGGTTGGGTGCGGTCTTGTCGGGGGCCGCAATGCGCAGCGTGGCGGGGAAGCGCGCGCCGGTCTTCTCGTCTACAACCGCATCGGCCGCCAAATGCTGGATGTGGGCCTGCAGCGTCCCAAAACGGGTGTAGGGGTAGGCCTCCAGCTTGATGGTGACGGGCTGGCCCGCTTGCACAAAGCCCATGTCGAGGTTGGCAATGCTGACCTCGGCCAGCATGTCTGCGCCCTGGGGCACGATGACCATCAAGGCTTGGGCGGGGGTCACCACCCCGCCTCGGGTGTGGATGGCCAGCTGTTGCACTTTGCCCGCAATGGGGGCGTTGAGGGTGGTTTGGGTGCGGCGTTGTTGCGCCTTTTGTTCTTCTGCTGAGGCTTGTTGGGTTTGTAGCTCGGCGTCGCGCTGTTGCTCAGTCAGTTTGCGCAGGGTGTCAGAGTTGAAGGCTTGGGCGGCCTGTTGAGCTTGGGCCAGGGCCGCTTTGGCCTCTTGAACCTGGGCTTGGGCGGTGACGCGGTCGCGCTCCATCTCGATGCGCTCTCGGGTGCGGTCTTGCCGGGCATGGCCAGAGAAGAAGCCTTGGTCGGCCAGTTGGGCCACATCGCGCTCGCGCTGGGCCACCAGGGGCAAGGTGGCGTCCAACTTGGCTAAGACTTGTTGGGCCGTGGCCAGCTCGGCTTGGCGTTGGGCCACCAGGGCTGTGTTTTGGGCCTTTTGGTCTTGAATGCCTTGCCACTGGGTGCGCAGCAGGGCCGCCCCGGCGGCGTCTTGGGCGTGGGGCCACGCTGGCGGGGTGCTGCTGGCCCAATGGGCCAGAAGGGTTTGGGCCACGGTGGCGGCCTGTTGGGCGGCTTGGCGTTGCACTTGCAGGCGCTGGGCGTCTGCCTCGGTGGCGGTGGGGTCTAGCTCCAGCAGGGTTTGACCGGCTTGAACGAGGTCGCCGTCGCGCACATGTATGGCTTTAACCACGCCCGCCTCCAGGGGCTGGATGACTTTGCTGCGGTCAGCCACAACAATGCGGCCGGGGGCCACCACCACAATGTCCAGCTCACCCAACAAGCTCCAGAGCACAGCGATGGTGAACAGGGCCATGATGACCCACAGGGCCCGCCGGGGTGCCGGGTGGGCGGGTGTGTCTTGGATGCTGAGAGCCGCCGGCAAGAAGGCCAGCTCTTCGGCTTGGCGGTTGGGGCGAGGGTGGGCTTTGTCGTGCTGCCAGGCGGCTTGGGCCACGGCCGCGTATTTGCGGCCAAGGTCGCGCCAGGTGGCCCAGTGGCTGGCTCGCTGCGCTTCTGGCTTGGCAGGCTGTGGGGCAGGGCCGGGTGTGGTGTGAGGGGGCTTGTTGCTCATGGCTGGCCCCCGGCGCCGCTGTCTGGGCCCGCTTGTTGCAAGCGCCACAGGGCGGCATAGGGGCCGTTGTGGGCCAGCAGTTCAGCGTGGCTGCCGCATTCGGCAATCTCGCCCTGGTCCATCACCACAATGCGGTGGGCTTGGCGCACGGCACTGAGCCGGTGGGCAATGATGATGACGGTGCGGCCTTGGCAGATGGCGCCCATGTTGCGCTGGAGGATGGCCTCGCTCTCGTAGTCCAGCGCGCTGGTGGCCTCGTCGAAGATGAGGATGCGCGGGTTGGTGAACAGGGCGCGGGCAATGGCGATGCGCTGGCGCTGGCCGCCAGAGAGGCTGGTGCCTTGCTCGCCCACCATGGTGTCGTAGCCTTCGGGCAGCTCGCTGATGAATTCGTGCGCACCGGCCAGATGGGCGGCTTGCATTGCCGCCTCCAGTGGTGCGGCGGGGTCGGTGATGGCGATGTTCTCGCGCACGCTGCGGTTGAACAGCAGGTTGTCTTGCAGCACCACGCCCACCTGGCGGCGCAGCTGGGCCGCGTCGATCAGGGAGATGTCGATGCCGTCGACCAGCAGGCGGCCTTGCTCGGGCACGTACAGGCGCTGCACCAGCTTGGTGAGGGTGCTTTTGCCCGAGCCTGAGCGGCCGACGATGCCGATCACTTCGCCCGCGCGAATGTCCAGGCTGACTTGGCGCAGCACGGGCGGGGCATCGGGCCGGTAGCGAAAGCTGACGCTCGTCCAGCGTGATGCGGCCCTTGCAGCGGCGGCAGTTGGGCGGCGGCTGCTGGGGGGCACTTCGGTGCGGGTGTTGAGGATGTCGCCCAGGCGGCGCATCGACAAAGCCGGTTTGCTGGAAGTCGGTCCACAGCTGCGCCATGCGCATGATGGGCTGGGCCACGCGGCCTGCAAACATGTTGAAGGCGACGAACTGGCCCACCGTCAGCTCGCCTTGCATCACCAGGTGCGCGCCGTACCACAGGGTGGCGGCGTTGACCAGCTTGCCGATCAGGTTGATGCCTTCGTGGCCGTAGCTGGCCAGGGTGCTGGTCTTGAAGCTGGCCGACACATAGGCGGCCAGTTGGTCGTCCCAGCGCCGGGCCATGGCGGCTCCAGCGCACTGGCCTTGACGGTCTGGATGCCGGAGATGGATTCCACCAAGAGGGATTGGTTTTCTGCGCCACGGGCGAACTTTTCATCTAGGCGGTGTTTGAGCACGGGCACCACCACGGCGCTGATGAGCGCATAGAGGGGCAGGCTGAGCAACACAATCAGGGTCAGCGTGGTGCTGTAGAGAAACATCACACCAATGAAGACGACAGAGAACACGGCGTCGAGCACCAGGGTCAAGGCGGTGCCGGTCAAGAAGCTGCGGATGGTCTCCAGCTCTTTGGCGCGGGCCACGGAGTCGCCCACGCGGCGGTGCTCGAAGTAGGCCAAGGGCAGGGAGAGCAAGTGGCGGTAGAGCTTGGAGCCCAGCTCCACATCAATACGGTTGGTGGTGTGGCTGAAGACGTAGGTGCGCAGCATGCTGAGCACGCTTTCAAACACGACCACAAAGACCAGACCAGTCACCAACACGTTGAGGGTGCTGGTGGCTTGGTGGACCAGCACTTTGTCCATCACGGTTTGGAAGAACAGCGGTGACACCAAGGCAAAGAGCTGGAGCACCAAGGAGACCAGCAGGACTTCACCCAAGAGGTGTCGATAGCGCACCAGGCTGGGCACAAACCACGAGAAGTCAAAGGCGGCGGCTTCGCCTGCCAAGCTGGCTTGGCTGCTGAGCAAGATGAGGTCGCCACTCCACACCTCCGCCAAACGCTCGAGGGGCTCGATACGGGGTTGGCCGTTGACTTGCAGCAAGGCGCGCTGGCCGTCGCAACGGGCGAGAACGGCCCATTGTTCGGCGCTGTCTTCTGAAGTGCCTTTGAGGCGCACTAGAGCCGGAAGGGGCTGTAGCGAGAGCCGGTCAAGGGCCGGGCGAGTGGCGCGCGCTTTCAGGCCAATGTGTTTGGCGGCGCGCAAAACGTCCGCCACCTGGGGCTGGTAGGCACTGCCCCAGGCCATGTCGTGGGCTACTTGCTCGGGTTCTGCGGCCACTTGCAGCAGGCGGGCGGCGCCGCATAGAGCGGCCAGGGCCTGGAGGGCCGCTGGTTC
Source organism: Ideonella sp. (assembly GCA_034520165.1). Classification (GTDB taxonomy): domain Bacteria; phylum Pseudomonadota; class Gammaproteobacteria; order Burkholderiales; family Burkholderiaceae_C; genus Ideonella. Next base: position 4,824 of record JAXHNT010000055.1, on the reverse strand, counting down.
AGCTGAAGGTGAGGTTTCTGGTTGAGCGCCGAGTGGCAGTGACGCCAAGGCGGTCGATCCGGCAAGCATGAATGGCCTCTCGGGGAGACGGCCGCCCGCACCCCGCAAACCAGAGCAGTTTTAGCTCTGGCAGCAAGGCTAGGATTAGCTCCTCCCAACAACGATTTACTTTTGTTTACTGACACTGGTATGTCAGCTCGTACGCAGTGTAGCCAACACACTTCATGAAATCAGTCGCGATTTCCCGAATCACCCGTAAGAGGGGGATACCCCCCCAAAGTGAGGGGGCACTACACCCTAGGGTCACTACTGCTTAGCAAACGTCACCAATTGGTCCGCCTGCGGCCGAATGACTAACCACTCGCTGACCTCGCAGCGGCCCTGTGCCCGCGCCTGTGGCATAACTCCGTCTGGGCTTGGGGTCCATTCCCACTCGAACTGAGCGATGCGACAAAGCCGCATCCACCCCACAACAACACCTCCACCCGATACCCGAACCGTGCGGCAACAAGCCGCTTTGCATGACACCCTCTGCCGCCCCCCCTAGCGCCCCCGCCAACGCGCCCCATCACCACCCCATCATCCGCTGGCAAGAGGGCGGCCAAGACTGCCACGCCCGCTGGCGCTCTGAGCGCGGCGCAGCGGTGCCCAAGAAGGTGGTGCTGGCGGATGACACGCTGAGCGCAGATGTCGCCTATCGATTGGCCTGTGAGGGCACCGCGCTGCTGTGGCGGGGCGACTTTCAAAACGCCCGTCAGTTGCTGCAAGCCCTGGGCCGCCGCATCGACCAAAGCGCCCGCCCCGGCAAGCGCGGGCGCAAGCAGCCACCGGCTGACGCACCCCCTACAGCCCTGGGTGCGCAAGATGCTGCGGCCGCTGCTGCTGCTGATGCCGCAGTCAAAGGCTTTCACCTGCACCGCCAAGCCCAAGCCCAACGCGCCCGCGTGCTCAGCATGGTGCTGCTCTCGTTCAGTGAGGACCATGGCCTGACCCTGCGCCGCAGCCCCGATGTGCGGGCCGCCTGCGCGCAGGGTTGGGGCGAGCCGCAACCGGGCGATGGTGAAAGCGTGGCCTCTTTGCGCGAACTACTGGGCCTCATCAGCGCTTACGAATGGCGCAAAAACGGTGTCGAGATCAGCGCTCTGGGCGCTGCGCCGCACAACCGAATCTACCCACACTACGGCGTGTTTTCGCCCGTGCGTGGCGAGTATGTGGGCTTGGTCGCTGCGGCCCCTCTGCCCGGCCCAGCGGCAGCGCTGAAGGCCTTTGACATCGGCGTGGGCACGGGCGTGATCAGTGCCGTGCTGGCCCGCCGTGGCATCCAGCAAGTGACAGCCACCGATACAGACCCCCGCGCGCTGGCCTGCGCGGCGGCCAATCTACAGCAGCTCGGGGTGGCGGACCGGGTGCGTTTGGCGCAGGTCAACCTGTTCCCAGAAGGGCGTGCGGACCTCATTGTCTGCAACCCACCGTGGTTGCCGGCGCGCCCCAGCTCCCCCATTGAGCACGCGGTGTACGACGAAGGCAGCGCCATGCTGCTGGGTTTTTTGAAAGGCTTGCCCGCGCACCTGAACCCGCAGGGCGAGGGCTGGCTCATCCTCTCTGACTTGGCTGAACACCTGGGCTTGCGCACCCGCGTGCAACTGCTGGCGGCCATTGCCGATGCCGGGCTGGAGGTGATCGGGCGCTTGGACACGCCGCCCGTGCACGGCAAGGCCACAGACAGCACGGACCCCCTGCATGCGGCGCGCTCCGTGGAAATCACCTCGCTCTGGCGGCTCGCAAGCCGGGCGTAGCAGGCTACGCCCCTACGCCGCTATTGCCGCGCAAACGTCACCACGTGGTCCACCTGCGGCCGGATGCCGATCCATTCGCCCACATGGTGGTCGTGGTGCGAGGGCACATGGGCCAGCACTTGCTCGCCGCTGGCCAGGCGCAGGGTGTAGAGAAACTCAGAGCCCCGGAAGGCTTTGCGCTCGATTTGAGCTTTGACCGTGGATTCATCGTCGTGAATGATGTCGTCGGCCCGCAGCAACACATCGCATTGGCCGCCAGGGTAGGCGCTGGGCAAGGGGCACTCATCCGCGTCGGTCAACGGGCCCAGCGGGGTTTCCACATGCGGGGGCGTGCCGGTGATCAAAGCCGGGGTGAAGACCCCGTGGCCGATGAACTGGGCCACAAAGCGCGTGGCCGGGCGGTGGTAGAGCGCATAGGCGTCGCCCCATTGCTCTAGGCGACCTTGGTGCATCACGCCGATGGCGTCGCCAATGGCAAAGGCCTCCAGTTGGTCGTGGGTCACAAACAAGGCGGTGGCGCCGATCTGCTTCAAGATGGCCCGCACATCATGGGCCAGGCGCTCGCGCAGGTCCACGTCCAAGCTAGAAAACGGTTCATCCAACAGCAAGAGCTTAGGCTGGCGGGCTAAAGCACGAGCCAAAGCAATGCGCTGCTGCTGGCCGCCTGAAAGCTGGTGCGGCGCGCGTTTGGCGTTGGGGGCCAGGCCCACCAGGTCGAGCATCTCGGCCACCCGGGCCTCGCGCTGGGCCTTGGGCAAGTGCTTTAAGCCAAAGGCAATGTTCTCGGCCACGGTCATGTGGGGGAACAACGCATAGTCTTGGAAGACCATGCCAATGCCTCGGTCTTCCGGGGCCACTTGGCGTCCCGATGGCCCGTCACTCAGCACATTGCGCTCCATGCGCACTTGGCCGGCACTGATGGGCTCTAAGCCAGCCACAGCCCGCAGCAAAGACGTCTTGCCGCAGCCCGAGGGGCCGATCAAGACCCCAATTTGCCCCACACCCAGGCCCATGGAAACGCCGTCGACTGCCAATTTGGCACTCTTGCCCTGCCCGTAGCGGATGCTGACTCGATCCAATTGCAAAAACATACGCCTATGATAGCGACCCAATGGGAATGAGGATTGTTCGTATTCGCGGCAGGAGGGGCTGCGCGTGAGGCTGTTGCTGCTGCTCATCACGGCGCTACTGGCCTTGCCCGTGCTGGGCGTCTTGGGGGCCTGGGGCCTGATGGATGCCCAAGCCCTGAGCCTGCTGGCCCATCAATGGGACACCGTGTTGCCCGCCTACACCCTTCAAACACTGCAATTGGTGGTGGGCGTGGGCCTGGGCGTCGCGCTTTTGGGCGGTGCCAGTGCGGCGGCCGTCACGCTGTTTGAGTTCCCCGGTCGGCGTATTTTTGAGTGGGCGCTGCTGCTGCCCCTGGCCTTGCCCGCCTATGTGCTGGCCTATGCCTACACCGACGCGCTGCAATTCTCCGGCCCTCTGCAATCGGGCTTGCGCACTGCGCTCGGTGCCAGGGGCCTTGTGGCCCGATGTGCGCAGCCTCGGCGGTGCCACCCTGCTGTTCATCGTCAGCCTCTACCCCTATGTCTATCTGCTGACCCGCACCGCTTTGGCCGACCACGCCGGCCCGGTGATGGAGGCCGCCCGCCTGCTGGGCGCACCCCTGCGCCGCCGCGTGCTGGAAGTGGCCCTGCCCATGGCCCGCCCGGCCTTGGCCGCAGGCGTTGCCCTGGCCTTGATGGAAACCCTGGCCGACTACGGCGTGGGCTCTTACTTTGGCCTGTCCACCTTCACCACTGGCATTTACCGCGCCTGGCTGGTGATGGACGACCGCATTGCCGCCGCTCAACTCGCCAGCCTGCTGCTGATTGTGGTGGGCGTGCTGCTGGTGCTGGAGCAGCGCGCGCAGTCGCGCATCCGCTTTGCCAGCACCCGGGCGGGGGTGCCCGGTGGCCTGACGGCCCAACCCACCCAATTGAGCCTGCTGGGCAAGTTGGGGGCCTGGGCCGTCTGCGGCTTGCCGGTGCTGCTGGGCTTTGTGGCGCCCGTGCTGTGGCTGCTGCGCCTGCTGTGGCTGGAGGCCCAAGCCAGCGAGACGCCCGTTTTTGTGCCGGACTACCTGGCGCGCTTTGGCGAGTGGGCCTGGGCCAGCTTCCGCCTGGCTGGGGGAGCGGCCGTGCTGGCCGTGGTGTTTGCCTTGGCCTTGGCCTTTACCTTGCGCCGCCACGCCGGCCAGCGCACGCCCCTGTTGCGCGGTGCGGCCCGCTTGGTGTCTTTGGGCTATGCCATCCCCGGCGCCGTGGTGGCGGTGGGCATTTTGATGATCACCGGCGTGCTGCAGCAGTGGGCACCGCAGTGGGGCGTGCCGGTGCTGGTGACAGGCACCGTGTTTGGCCTGATGTACGCCTATCTGGTGCGCTTCTCGGCCGTGGCCTTGCAATCGGTGCAAGCGGGTTATGCCAAGCTGCCGCCGTCCATGGACGAATCGGCCCTGCTGCTGGGCGCCGACGCACGCCGCACCTTCATGGAAGTGCACCTGCCCCTGCTGGCCCGCTCAGGCCTGGCCGCCGCGCTGCTGGTGTTTGTAGACGCCATGAAGGAGTTGCCCGCCACCCTGGTGCTGCGCCCCTTTGGCAGCGACACCCTGGCCGTGGTGGCCTACCAATTTGCCCGCGACGAGCGCCTGGCAGAGGCCGCCCTGCCCTCGCTGGCCATTGTGGCCGTGGGGCTGATTCCGGTGCTGATGTTGTCGCGGGCGCTGCGCAATTAAGCGCCTTGGCGAGATGGTGGGCTTGGTGCCCCCGGCAGGAACCACACTCGCCCGGTAAAAGCCGTTTTTCGGCCTGAGTTGCCCCCAAAGTTGCCCCCACGGCCTTCTTGCTGCCCCCCTTTTGGGCTGGTTTGTCTGCCCTGGTGCGACCAAACAGGGATTAAACCGATATGGCCTTTTGAGGTGGTGGCCGCTGGATTGAGGCTGAACCACACCCGCCCGAGCTTGGCGACCCTGCCCCGCTGCCCTGCC
>JAXHNT010000019.1:0-42475 GCA_034520165.1 Ideonella sp. | reverse complement strand
GCCGCGTCGCTGCCACGGGCGGCAGCTGCCCGGGCTTTCCGATTGATGGCACTGGGCTGGGTTTGGCTCAGTTCGAGGGCACTGCCGCCAGCACGGGCGACAGAACCTATTACATGGTTCATAACCCCATGGAGGCCATTAACTACGACACCGGCGAGGTGTTTGTTGCCGGACAACGGGGTAATGAGCTGGATGTGGTGTGCGTCAACCTGAACACCTTGGTGTCCTGCGGTTCGCTCAATCTTGGCACCTACACCACGACTTACTGGGGTGGTAACCATGCCCCCCTGGAGCAAATTGGAGACAAGTATTTTGTATTGGCGGCCAATGGCGATCTGCATTGCCTTGACATTGTGAAGAAGTCCAGTTGCGGCAAAACCAGCTACACCCTGCCTAAAGGCACGTACGGCAACCCTGGGGCCTTTACGGTTTCATCTAAGTTCGGCCCGAAGAGTGACCAAGTCAAAAAGGTCTTTTTTGCCATCGACATGAAGGTTTACTGTCATGACGCAGTGACTGACAGCGTGTGCGCTGGTTGGAGCACCGCAGGCAACAACAGCGAGTTTGGCGGTGTAATGCCGATTCTTGAGAACGATGACGCAGGAACTCCAAAAGGCGTTTGCGACGGATTCGGGACCAATTGCTACACCATTGGCGGGGCGAGCTTTCAAACCAGTGCCCAAGCCCAGCAGTACTTCATGGACAACTCGTTTGCACCACGAACGACCTGGAACGGTGGCACTGCGGGTGTGAGAAATTCCTATCACTATTCATGGAATGCCGGGGCCTTGGATGGCACACGATTGATCACCGGCCAAACAAATGGTAACGGCGTCAACTGCTTTGATTTCAAAACCAATGCAGTGTGCACTGGTTACCCGAAGAGAACGGACGTTCGCGCCCTTGGCTACACGACCAATATGGATCCTACTCGCGCCAATTGCGTGCTGCACTTGGGCGATGCAGCTCGTGCTTTGTTGTTTGATGTGAATACCGGTGGCGGATGTGTCGACGGCAGCGAAGCTGAAAAGCCCAAACTCATCGACATAGAGCCTGCTCAGTACTATCGATGCGACCCCACTCAGGCCACGGTGACGGAATGGGACTCTGTACGCCTGTCGCAATCCTTGGCCTGGAGCGTCCCTGGTGGCCTCAAGGATGTCAAGGTCACGCTTCAAGATGCGAACGGCGCACAACTCCCTCCACTCTATAAGCCAGTACGTCAGTTCAAGCCCGGTGAATACACCCTGAGCATTGCAGACGTTCCGTACAGCGACTACAAGCGCTTAAGGGTCATTGTTCAGATGACCGGCCAAGGAGGACTGAGCACCACCAAAGAGTTCGGCATGGACGTCACCTGGAAGGGCGACCCAGTCCAACTCTGCTATGAGACCAAGGCCCCCAAGGACCCAGGCTGCCCGACCAGCGTGGATACCGAAGTAACCCTGGCCAAGTTCGAGAATGCGGACAATGTTTTTGATGAAACGGTAACCGGCATCAAATCGCTCTGGCCGGGTGTGCCCAACACCGGCTACGCTGCCGTGAGCGCGGCAACATCCCCACGTTCCATCCTGACGGACAGCGTGGCGGGCTTGGATGGCCGCACACGTATCTTGCAAGGTCGCTATGACATGCAAGCCTTTACGGGCGACCTGTGGGCTTTCGATCTGGATGCCGCAGGCAATGTGGATGCCAGCAGCAAGCAAGAAGCCAGTGATCTGCTGACCCAAAGCCTCAGTCGCCCGGTCTATGCGGCCAAGCCGGGCAGCGGTCGTTCAGGCAGCATGGAGGCCTACAAACTGAGTTTGGCAAACGCCACGGCGGCGCAGCAGGCCGCACTCAACACCAATCAATTCGGTTTGCTTGACGGCCGAGGCAATGACCGAGTCAACTACCACTTCGGCTTTGATGGGCCCTTCCGAGCCCGGACGAACAAGCTAGGCCCCGTGGTCAACTCTGGCCCGGTGGTGCTCAACCGCAACACCATGCCCTCATTGCCTGAGAACTTGTTCAAGGACTACACCAAGTACCGCAAGAACGCCATCGACCAGAAATTGCCACCGCTCGCCCTGTGGGGCGGCAATGACGGTGCTTTGCATGCCTTCACCTTCCAATCGGGCCAGTTGAAAGAAGCTTGGACCTTTGTGTCCGATGTCATGCTGAAGCGGACCAGCCTCCTGACGGATCGAACCTTGGCTCAGAGCATCGCCGACCCGTACTCGGTGGATGCCATCCCCATGATTGGTCATGCCGACCTGAATGGCACGACTGCTGACGGTTGGGCGCCAGTGGCTGTCAAGACTTATGGCCGCGGTGCGCGAGCCATCACGGCCTTGGACATTTCCAAGGCGGATCTGACTCAAGGCAAAGGTGTGCTGTTCGAGTACACCAACTCCACCTTGGGTGAGGAAGCGCGCTCTGAAGGTGTGAACGATCTGACGGACTTAGGCCGGATCATCAGCCAACCGGCCTTTGATGAAACACTCGGTTCCCAACAAATCGTCCGCGTCAAGGACGGCTCTGACAAGCGCTGGGCCGTGATCGTGGGCAACGGCATCGACAGTGAAGACGGCGACAACGGCAGCCCCAGCGGGACCGGGCGCCCAGTGCTCTATGCTTTCTACTTGGACGAGCCCAGGGCCTCCGCACCGCGCTGGCGCCGTATCGATGTCCAAAGCGTCAGCGGCATCACCAATGATGCGGAACTCATCACCGAGAACGGTTTGTCGACACCCCGCTTGGTCGATACCGATGGCAATGGTGATGTGGATGTCGCCTACGCCGGTGACATCAAGGGCAATCTCTGGCGCTTCGACCTCTCTGACATGGCGGAAGCGGGCAAGAAGGACAGCAGCCGCGTCACCAAGCTGTTCAAAACGCTGGGGAATCAACCGATCTATACCGTGCCCGTCGCTATCCGGAACACCGTGGTGGGCGCATGCGCAGCCGATAAAGTGCGTCAGTGCTGGCAAGTTACCTTTGGTACGGGCCATTACTTCAGCCCAATTTGGTTGGACCTGAAGCCGAATTTGCCAAACCAGTACCTCTACGGTTTTCTAGACAAGGGCGACAAGACCACGGTCAGCGATACCAGCCTGGTCGAAAACAAGTTCGAAACACCTGCTCAGCGCCCCGCTTCTGACATCGACTTCAGAACCGTCAGCGCTCAAAAGGTGGACTATGCGGGTGGCAAGCGGGGTTGGTACATGGCCTTGGGCGCCTCGGAGCACTTGGTCGGCGCCACCAAGCTGCAGCGGAATGACTTGGCCATGTACCCCGTGGTTCAACCGGGCAAGAAGAGCAATGCATCGGCCTCTTGCGCACCGGCGCAATCTTGGTTGATCGAGCTCGACCCGATCACCGGTGCCCCCGCTGGATTCACTTTCGACATCAACGGCGACGGGCGCATTGACTCGGCCGACGTATTCCCTGATGGCGGCAAGATACCCGCCGCCATGGCCGTCAGCGGCAATCAGTTCGGGCCGCCTGCGATTTTGTTGGACAGCTCCACAGGCTCCAACAGCATGTCCTTGGTGTTGCCCAGCGTGGGACAGGACACGCGCGCACCAAACTCCTTCGGCTCCACCGGCCCCAGAGCGGGTCAGCCGGACAACGTCAAGCACGCCAACCCCAAGCAGCTAGGCCGTATGTCCTGGCGGGAAGTCTATTGATATGCGCAGCAGTACAGCTCGACTGGGGGCCATGAAGCCACAAGGCTTCACGCTCATTGAATTGATGATCGTGGTCGCGATCGTGGGCATCTTGGCCACTATTGCGTTCCCTTCCTTCAACAGCTATTTAGTAAAGAGTCGGCGGGCCGAAGCCAAAGCCATGTTGCAACAGGCTGCTTTGTGGATGGAGCGCAATCAAGTGGCCACTTACCGCTATGACAAAGACATTGGTGGAGGCGACATTAACAATGCCAAACTCACCAGTTTGGGCTATGGCAAGACACCAGCCACAGGCACAAACCATTATTTGATTCAGTTCGCAGCCATCGGCCAGAATGCCTTTGTGCTGTCGGCAACGCCCCAGGGCAGCCAGGCCAGCGACGACGCAAGCTGCGGTACATTGGCCCTGAGCAGCACGGGGCTGCGCGGCAAGCTCGATGGCACAAGCGTCAAGGCTGACAGTGACACCGAGGACTGCTGGCGCCGCTAAGCCCCCACCGGAGCGGGGCTTAACGCTCCGTGCTTTCCCTTAGGGCGCCCCTTGGGCGCCTTTTTTGTCGCTGCGGGGACAAGACCGGGGTGAGCAGGCGTGCTAAAACCGCAGCCCTATGGACCTCCAATTCACCCCCGAAGAGCTCGCCTTCCGCCAAGAAGTACGCGAGTGGGTCGCAGCTCATTTGCCGCCGACCATCAGCCAAAAAGTCCACGGGGGTCTGCGGCTCAGCCGCGACGACCTACAAACCTGGGCTCGCATTCTGGGCCGCCAAGGTTGGCTCGGCTACGCTTGGCCCAAGGCCTTTGGCGGCCCAGGCTGGAACGCCATTCAAAAACACCTCTTTGAAGAAGAGTGTGCGCTGGCCGGCGCACCCCGCATCGTGCCCTTTGGGCCGGTGATGGTGGCCCCGGTCATCATGACCTTCGGGAGCCCAGAGCAGCAGGCGCGCTTTCTGCCTGGCATTGCCTCCGGTGATGTGTGGTGGAGCCAGGGCTATAGCGAACCAGGCTCGGGCTCTGACCTGGCCTCGGTCAAGACCCGCGCCGAGCGCGACGGCGATCACTACATCGTCAACGGCCAAAAAACCTGGACCACGCTGGGCCAGTACGGCGACTGGATTTTTTGCCTGGTGCGCACCAGCACTGAAGGCAAGCCCCAAACCGGCATCTCCTTTTTGCTGATCGACATGAAGAGCCCCGGCGTCACCGTGCGCCCCATCATCATGCTCGACGGTGAGCATGAGGTGAACGAAGTCTTCTTCGACAACGTGCGCGTGCCCGCCGACAACCTCATTGGTGAGGAAAACAAAGGCTGGACCTATGCCAAGCACCTGCTGGCCCATGAGCGCACCAATATTGCCGACGTGAACCGGGCCAAGCGCGAACTGGAGCGGCTCAAACGCATTGCCCGGGTCGAAGGCGTGTGGGACGACTTGCGCTTCCGCGACCAGATCGCCCTGCTAGAGGTCGACATCGTGGCCCTTGAAATGATGGTGCTGCGCGTGCTGAGTGCAGAGCGCAGCGGCAAGCAAAGCCTGGATGTCGCGGGCTTGCTCAAGATCCGGGGCAGCGAGATCCAACAGCGCTACGCCGAGCTGATGATGCAAGCCGCCGGGCCCTATGCCCTGCCCTTCATCCATGAAGCCATGGAGGCCGGCTGGCAAGGCGATGCCGCCCTGGGCGGCCTGTGGCCGGGCGCGGCCCATCATTGCGCGCCCTTATCCAGCCACTATTTCAACCTGCGCAAGACCACCATTTACGGCGGTAGCAACGAAGTCCAACGCAACATTGTCTCTCAGACGGTGCTGGGTTAAGAGGCTGCGGAGACACTCATGGACTTTGATTTCACAGACGATCAACTCGCCCTGCGTGACGCCGTTGCGCGCTGGGTGGACAAGGGCTTTGGCTTTGAACGCCGTCACCACCTGGCCAGGGCGGGTGGCTCTACCCGCGCGGTTTGGCAAGAGCTGGCCGACTTGGGCCTGACGGGGTTGGCCGTGCCTGCCGAGCACGGCGGCATGGGCTTTGGCGCCGTTGAAGCCATGGTGGTGATGGAAGAGCTGGGCAGTGGCTTGGTCAACGCCCCCTTTGCCGCAGGCGCGCTGGTGGCACCGGCCTTGTTGCAATCGGCCCCGGCCGAGATTCAAGCCGAGTGGCTGCCCCGCATCGTCGAGGGCTCGGCCTTGGTGGTGCTGGCACACCAAGAACGCGCCGCACGCTATCGCCTCCACCATGTCAGCACGCAAGCTCAGCGCAGCGGCGAGCAGTGGCTGCTGACGGGCAGCAAGAGTGTGGTGCCCGCAGGGGACGAAGCCGATGCCTTCATCGTGCCTGCTCGCCTCTCGGGCGCCATTGACGCCACCGAAGGCATCGGCCTGTTCCTGGTCCGCCCAGGCACCGCCGGTTGCAGCGTGCGCGGCCACGCGACCCAAGACGGCGCCCGGGCTGCCGAGCTGCAACTGCAAGCCTGCGCCGCCACTTTGGTGTGCGAGCAAGGCTTTGAGGTGTTGGAACTGGCGGTGGACATCGGCATTGCCACCTTGTGCGCCGAAGGTGTGGGGCTGATGGGCAAGCTCACCGCCATCACCGTCGACTACATGAACACGCGCAAGCAGTTCGGCACCACGCTGGCCAGCTTTCAAGCTCTGCGTCACCGCATTGCCGACGTCAAGATGCAGTTGGAGCTGGCCCGCTCCATGAGCTATTACGCCAGCTTAAAGCTGGGCGAACCTGGCCCCGCACGGCGCCGCGCACTCAGCCAAGCCAAGGTGCAGTTGGGGCAGTCGGCGCGCTTTGTCGGCCAGCAATGCATACAGTTGCATGGCGGCATTGGCGTGACGGACGAATACATCGCCAGCCACTACTTCAAGCGCTTGACCATGCTGGAAATGCAGTTTGGCGACACCCTGCATCACCTGGGCGAAGTCTCCACGCGCATGCAAGACACCGCGGGCGTGTTCAGCTAGGAGCGTGAGCGGCTACAGTCTGGCCCATGAAATTAAGCCAGATTCTGTTTAGCCAAGGTTTCGGAACGCGCCGAGTCTGCTTCGGCATGATTGATGCAGGCCTGGTGCGCCATGAAGGCCGGGTCTTGGACGACCCGCATGAGGAGTTAGACACCGAAGGCCTGGTGCTGACCGTCGAGGGCAAGCCCTGGCCTTTCCACGCCAAAGCCTTGATCATGCTGCATAAGCCTGCGGGCTTTGAATGCTCGCAAAAGCCCAAGCACCACCCGAGTGTGATGACCTTGCTGCCGCCACCGCTGCGCAACCGGGGCGTGCAGCCGATAGGCCGCCTGGATGAAGACACCACCGGCCTGCTGCTGCTGACGGAAGACGGCACCCTCATCCACAAGCTCACCTCGCCCAAACACCATGTGCCCAAGGTCTATGAAGTAGGCTGCAAGCACCCCATCAGCGATGAGCAGGTCGAGCGCCTGCTGGCCGGTGTGGTGCTGGACGACGACCCACAGCCCGTCAAAGCTGCGGCCTGCGAGCGGGTCAGCGAGCTTCATTTGCGCCTGACCCTGACCGAAGGCAAGTACCACCAAGTCAAGCGCATGGTGGCCGCCGTCAGCAACCGGGTCGAAACCCTGCACCGAAGCAGCTTCGGTCACTTGGTGCTGCCGCCCGACTTGCCCGCAGGGCAATGGCGCTGGGTCGACGGCTGGCCCAAGTAAGCCAGCCCGCACCTGACCTAACGCCCGCCCTTGGAGCCACCTCGTGAACGCCCCCGACCCAGCGTCAGTTCACACCGACTCACAGGGTTCTTGGCAGCCCAACTCCAAGTCGGAGATCGCTGAGGACATTGCCTTCGAGCGGCTACAGGCTTTGCATGCCGGAGCCGTTGCTCCCGTCATCGCGGGCTTGGTCTTCGCCCTCGTGGTTGCGCATGTGGTGGAGCCCTACTTTGGCGCGGCCATGGCCTGGGGCTGGTGCCTCAGCAAGATGGCGATCGGCTTGGTGCGCTTGTTGGTGTCATTGAGCTTCGCGCGCGCGCCCCAGCGCCGACTTCACATGCGTCGCTGGTTGTTCATCTTCACCACTGTCTTGGTGGTCGATGCCATCAGTTGCGGCATGATGGGCGCGCTGTTTTCTCAGTCCGGCCATTTGCTGGTCGATGGCTTGATTTTGGCGGGCACCGTGGGCGTGGCCGCCGTCAGCCTCTTTCCGTTGCTGCACTATCGCCAACTCGCCATTCCTTTTTTGGCGATAGGCCTCTTGCCCATCGCTCTGGCTTATGCGTTCAGTGGGCAATACGGGTCTTGGCATGTGGTGGGCGGCTTGGCGCTGTACTTTGCGGTATTGAGTGTGGAGGCCATTCGCAGTGAACGGCGCGCCTTGGAGTTGCTGCGCCTGCGCTTTGAAAACAGCGCCATCGCTGCCAGCCAGCGGGACGCCCTGGCCCTGGCCCGCCATGCCAGCTCGGCCAAGAGCCGGTTCCTCGCCACCGTCAGCCACGAGTTGCGCACGCCGCTCAACGGCATTTTGGGCACCGTGGCGCTGATGCGTCTGGACCCGCTGGAGGCCAAGCAAGGCGAGCGACTCGGCGTGGTCAAGCAGTCGGCCGACCACCTCTTGACCGTGCTGGGCGACCTGCTGGACTTCTCCCGCATCGAACACGGGCGTATCGACCTCCAACCCCAGGTCATCGTCCTAGCCACAATGGTCCATGAGGTCACCGATCTGCTGACTGCCTTGGCGGCCGACCGAGGCTTGCGCCTGCACGTCACTCTCTCACCCGACATGCCCCCGCATGTGCTGTGCGACGCTGCAAGGGTCAAGCAAGTGCTGCACAACCTTTTGGGCAATGCCCTGAAGTTCACGCCGGCCGGCGGCCAGGTCAGCCTGCGTGTTTCGCTCTCAACCAATGCTGAAGACACCTCACCCTCGCAGTTGCGCTTTGAGGTGACAGACTCCGGGCCAGGGGTCCCCGAGGCCGACCACGAACGCATCTTTCAGGCTTTTGAGCAAAGTGCCCACACCAGCACCCAAGGGCAACTCGGCACGGGCTTGGGCTTGACCATCTCGCGCGAACTGGCACGAGCCATGGGCGGCGATGTGCGCTGCCGTCATGCACCCGGCGGCGGCGCCTGCTTTGACTTCACCTTGCGCTGCGTGCCCATGCCCGCACCGGAGGCCGCCACCCCCAGCACCACCGGCCGGCTGACCTCACTGAGAGGGCATGTGCTGCTGGTCGAGGATCAAGCCGTCAACGCCATGGTGGCGCAGGCCTTGTTGGAGCACTTCGGGCTGCAGGTCAGCACCGTTGTCAATGGTGTTTTGGCCTTGGCGAGCCTAGAGCAACAGCGGCCTGATCTGGTCTTGATGGATTGCCAGATGCCCGAGATGGACGGCTGGGAAGCCACTCGCCGTTGGCGGATCTTGGAGGCCGCCCAGCCCACCCATGCCCGCTTGCCCATCATCGCCTTGACGGCCAATGCCGTGCAGGGCGACCGAGAGCGCTGTTTGGAGGCGGGCATGGAAGACTACCTCGCCAAGCCTTTCGAGCCCGAAACCCTGCACGCCTTGCTGAGCCAGTGGCTGCCGCAGGCCCGATAATCCGCCGCCATGCGAATCTACCGGGCCCAACGCCCCCGCTCCAACGCAGCCGACAAAGGCTGCGCCCTCACCATCGGCAACTTTGACGGCGTCCACCGTGGCCACCAAGCCATGCTGGCCTTGCTGACCAACGAGGCCCGCCACCGTGGTCTGCGCAGTTGCGTGATGACTTTCGAGCCCCACCCGCGCGACTGGTTTGCCCAGAAGGCCGGCAAGCCCGAGCTGGCGCCGCTGCGCATTGCGCCGCTGCGCGACAAACTGGCTGAGCTGCAACGCTGCGGCGTGGACGACGTGGTGCTGATGCGTTTTGACGACCGCCTGGCCAGCCTCAGCCCCACCGACTTCATCGACAAAGTGCTGTGCCAAGGCTTGAACGCCCGCTATGTGCTGGTGGGCGATGACTTCCGCTTTGGCGCCAAGCGGGCTGGCGACTATGCCCTGCTCGACGAGCAAGGCGCCAACAAAGGCTTTGATGTGGCTCGGATGATGAGCTATGAGGTTCACGGCCTGCGGGTCAGCTCCTCGGCCGTGCGCGAGGCCTTGGCGGCGGGCGACATGGCACAAGCCGCTCGCCTGATCGGCCGCCCCTACAGCATCAGCGGCCACGTAGTGCACGGCCGCAAGCTGGGGCGCGACCTGGGCTTTCGCACACTCAACCTGCGCTTCCCCTCGCACCGCCCCGCCGCACAGGGCATTTTTGTGGTCCAAGTCCACGGCCTGTCCGAGCAGCCGCTGGCGGGTGTGGCCTCGCTGGGCGTGCGCCCGACCATTGAGGATGAAGGCCGGGTGCTGCTGGAAGTGCATTGCCTGGATTGGCCCGCTGGTTGTAGCGCCTGCACGGCGGGGCTACGCGTAACATCTTGCGGGTGGACCTGCTGCACAAACTGCACGACGAGCGCAAGTACGATGGCTTGGAAGCCCTGAAGGCGGGCATTGCCCAAGATGTGCTGGACGCCCGTGCGTGGTGGGCTGCCCGGTAGAATGGGCCGATGTTCACCCGCGCTGCTCCTTTGCTCCGGCCATGGGCCTCTCCGGCTGCCCGTGGCCATGCCTGCACCCGTCGGCAGACCACGCGCGATCGAATTTGGCGCTCGAAAGAAAACGCCGGGCCACCCCAGGTTTTCTGGCTCCCCTTGGGGGATGGGTTGGGCCAAGCCCAGCCCTAGGGGCACCCTGCCTGCGCTGCCAGCGCAAAGTCGCTGGCCTCTCGCTGACCCCCTCGTCAGCCCTCTGTGGCTCTACCGGCCACTGCGCACCACTTGCGCCCACCTTGATCGAGACCCTGCGCCATGACCGACGCCAAGAAAACCCCTGCCGCTGCGGCCGACAAACCCGCCAGCAGCCTGAACCTGCCCGACACCGCCTTCCCCATGCGCGGCGACCTGCCCAAGCGCGAGCCGGGCTGGGTGCATGCAATGGAACGACAGAGGCGGCCTGCTACAAGCGCCTGCGCGATGCCCGCCAGGGCGCGCCGCTGTTCGTGCTGCACGACGGCCCGCCCTATGCCAACGGCAAGCTGCACATCGGCCACGCGCTGAACAAGGTGCTCAAGGACATGATCGTCAAGAGCCGCCAGCTGGCGGTTTTGATGCGCAGTACATCCCCGGCTGGGACTGCCACGGCCTGCCGATCGAGAACGCCATCGAGAAGCTGCATGGCCGCAAAACCAATAAATCCTCAGCCGCGACGACATGCAGGCCAAGAGCCGCGCCTACGCCACCGAGCAGATCGACCAGCAGCGCGAAGACTTCAAGCGCCTGGGCGTGCTGGGCGACTGGGAGCGCCCCTACCGCACCATGGACCCGGCCAACGAGGCCGGCGAGATCCGCGCCTTCAAGCGCGTCATCGAGCGTGGCTTTGTCTACCGGGGCCTCAAGCCGGTCTACTGGTGCTTCGACTGCGGCTCGTCGCTGGCCGAGTTCGAGATCGAATACGCCGACAAGAAGAGCGACACGCTGGACGTGGCCTTCGAGACCGACGACGCAGCCAAGCTGGCCGCCGCCTTCGGCCTGACTGGCCTGCCGGCCGGGAAGACCGCCTTCGCCGTCATCTGGACCACCACCGCCTGGACCATCCCCGCCAACCAGGCGCTCAACGCCCACCCCGAGCTCACCTATGCCCTGGTGGACACGCCCAAAGGGCTGCCTGGTGCTGGCCGCAGCGCTGGTGGAGAAATGCCTGGAGCGCTTCGGCCTGCCCGGCAACGTGCTCGCCACCGCCAAGGGCGACAGCACTGGGCGGCCTGAACTTCCGCCACCCGCTGTACGACGTGGATGCGGGCTACCAGCCGCCTCTCGCCCGTCTACCTCGCCGACTACGTGAGCGACAGCGACGGCACCGGCATCGTGCACTCGGCGCCCGCCTACGGCGTGGACGACTTCAACTCCTGCGTGGCCAACGGCCTGGCCTACGACGACATCCTGAACCCGGTGCAGGGCAACGGCGCCTACGCGGCCGACTTCCCGCTGTTCGGCGGCCTGCACATCTGGAAGGCCGTGCCGGTCATCCTGGAAGCGCTGAAGAACGCCGGCCGCCTGATGGCCACGGTCAGCATCACCCACAGCTACCCGCACTGCTGGCGCCACAAGACGCCGGTGATCTACCGCGCCGCCGCGCAGTGGTTCGTCCGCATGGACGAGGGCGAGGGCGTGTTCACCAAAGACAAAGCGCCCAAGACCCTGCGCCAGCTCGCGCTGGACGCCATCGACCACACCAGCTTCTACCCCGAGAACGGCAAGACCCGCCTGCGCGACATGATCGCCAACCGGCCCGACTGGTGCATCTCGCGCCAGCGCAGCTGGGGCGTGCCGGTGCCCTTCTTCCTGCACAAGGATTCGGGCGAGCTGCACCCCCGCACCATGGCCATCCTGGACCAGGCGGCCGACATCGTCGAGCAGGGCGGCATCGAGGCCTGGAGCCGCGTGACGGCCGAAGAGATCCTGGGCGCCGAAGACGCCCCGCACTACACCAAGAGCACCGACATCCTGGAGGTCTGGTTCGACTCGGGCTCCACCTTCTGGCACGTGCTGCGCGGCAGCCACGCCAAGGCCTACCCCAACGGCGCCAGCCACGCCGAAGGCCCCGAGGCCGACCTCTACCTGGAAGGCCACGACCAGCACCGCGGCTGGTTCCACAGCTCGCTGCTGCTGGGCTGCGCCCTCTACGACCGCGCGCCCTACAAGGGCCTGCTGACCCACGGCTTTGCCACCGACGGCCAGGGCCGCAAGATGAGCAAGAGCCTGGGCAACACGGTGGAGCCGCAAAGCGTGACCAGCAAGCTGGGCGCCGAGATCGTGCGCCTGTGGGTGGCCAGCACCGACTACTCGGGCGACCTGAACATCGACGACAAGATCCTGGCCCGCGTGGTCGACGCCTACCGCCGCATCCGCAACACGCTGCGCTTCCTGATGGCCAACGTGTCGGACTTCGACCCGGCCACCGACGCCGTGCCGCTGGAGCAGATGCTGGAGATCGACCGCTACGCCCTGGCCCGCGCCAGCGAGCTGCAGGCCGAGATCCTGGCCCACTTCGACGTCTACGAGTTCCACCCGGTGGTGAGCAAGCTGCAGGTCTACTGCTCGGAAGACCTGGGCGCGTTCTACCTGGACGTGCTCAAGGACCGGCTCTACACCACCGCGCCCAAGAGCCTGGCGCGCCGCAGCGCCCAGACCGCGCTGCACCAGATCACCCACGCCATGCTGCGCTGGATGGCGCCGTTCCTCAGCTTCACCGCCGAAGAAGCCTGGCCCATGGTGGCTGGCGCCGACAACCAAGGCTCGATCTTCTTCGAGACCTTCTGCGCCTTGCCCGCCCCCAACGAGGCGCTGCTGGCCAAGTGGGCCCGCATCCGCGCCATCCGCGATGTGGCCAACAAAGAGATCGAGGCGTTGCGTGCGGCGGGCCAGGTGGGTGCCTCGCTGCAGGCCACGCTGGCGCATCACCGCCGGCGCCGACGACGCGGCCTTGCTGCGCTCGCTGGGTGCAGACCTGAAGTTCGTCACCATCACCTCGGCCGTCAGCGTGGTGGACGGCGCCGAGCTGGAGGTGAGCGCCCAGCACCGCCACCAAGTGCGAGCGCTGCTGGCACTACGCCGACGACGTGGGCAGCCACGCCGAACACCCCGACCCTGTGCGGCCGCTGCGTGAGCAACCTGGCCGAAGCGGGCGAAACACGCGGCGTCGGCTGAAGGATACCCTGGGCAAGGTGGCTCTGATGGCCAAGCATCAAGCCCAGCCTGTGGCTGTGGCTGGGCCTCGCCGCCGTGATCATTCTGCTGGACCAGTTCACCAAGGTGCTGATCCTCGGCAACTACCAGCTGGGCGACAGCACCTATGTCACCACCTTCTTCAACGTGGTGCGGGTGCACAACACCGGCGCGGCCTTCTCCTTCTTGGCCTCGGCCGGGGGCTGGCAGCGCTGGTTTTTCACCGGCATCGGCGTCGTGGCGGCCATCTTCATCGTCTGGATGCTGCGCTCGCACCCGGGCCAGAAGCTGTTCGCCTTCGCGCTCGCCTGCATCCTGGGCGGCGCCATCGGCAATGTGGTGGACCGCGTGTTGCACGGCTACGTGGTGGACTTGCTGGACTTCCACTGGGCCTTCCTGTCGGGCATCTTCCCCGGTGGCCACTTCCCCGCCTTCAACGTGGCCGACATGGGCATCACCATCGGCGCGATGGCGCTGATCCTGGACGAGATCCTGCGCAGCACGTCGAAGTTAAGGCGGCAAACCTACGTACCACACCGCCCGGCACTATTGCCGGGTTTTTTGCCTGCTGTATCGGGTTTAGCGCCAAGCGTTCGGGCGCTAACGTGGTGACTCTGAGCACTGCCTCGGCCCAAGGGCGTGTCTTCCGGTACACACTGGGGCTGGGAGTTTCGTTCACACGGAGCACCCATCGAAAAACCGTCTGCTTGCCTCTCAACGCGCCACCGCTGCCCGCAGCCAACCCTCCAGTTGGGGCCTGCTCGACGATGCCCGCGCTCGCACGCCGCAATCTTCAGGCTTCACCCCTTTTGATCCCTTGGCCTTCAGTTTGGCCGACTCCTCTTTGGCCGAGCTGGGCATAGACACCGAGGGCCTAGACTGCTGCACCATGAGTGTGGCACCGGTCTATGCCCGCAACCTGGAGCCGCTGTCCATCCGCCTCAACGTGCAACGCCGCGAACATGCCACCGACGCCGATGTGCTGTTGGTCTGGAAGAGCCTGTGCACACACTTGGCCGACATCAAATGCCCCATCTGGGTTCGGGTCAACAACGACCGCTGGCTACAACGCCTGCTCACCTTGGAAAGCCCGCGCGAGCTGCTGTTGGAAGTGCCGGTGTTTCTGGCCTCTGACGATGTCTGGTGCTCGGACTTGCCGCCCAACAGCTCACGCGGGCCCGACCTGATCATCAATGGCCGCCCCAGCGCCAAGGTGCCGACCCGCCTGTTGCAGCGCGTCAGTTGCGTGCTGTTCGACCGCAATGACGAGCGTCGCCACATGGACCCAATGGGTGCGGCTTACCAAGCCATCCGCAGCACGCCCTTTGTGCATGAGCGTTGCAGTTCTCCCGAAGAAGTGGATGCCTCCTTTGAACTGGGCGCCTTTGGCGTCGTGGGTCACGAGTGGGCCACGCAAACAGCCCACGAGACCAGCTCGGCCCTGGCCGACCTTCGCTCTCTGGGCGCCATGGAGTTCTTCAGCCTGCTGATGCATGGCTCCTCGGCCACCGTGCTGCAAGAAGCCTTGGCACGCCATCGGGGACTGGCCGATCACCTGATGCGCATTGCCAGCTTTTTGGCGACGATGAACGGGCACCCCTCCGTAAGCTCGCTGGCCGAGGCGCTGAGCCTGTCGCGTCGCGCCCACCTGGTGCGCGCTGCAGCCTTGATGCTGCCCTTGGTCATCGGCCGCCACTTGGGTCGTACTTTGGGCTTTCCAGCCACCTACCGTGCCCTGTTCCTGGCCCATTTGATGGCCGACCAAGCGGACCACGAACTGCGTGATCTGGCCTTCATGGCGGCGGCAGTGTCCACCTTGCCTGCCGTCCTGCAACTCAGTGGCGACGAAGTGGCCCGCCTGCTGCACCTGCCGCTGCGGGTGAAGGAATCCCTCAATGGTCGGGGTGATCTGAACCCCTGGGTCAAGCTGGCCGAAGCCTCGGACACCCTGCCCCCGCTGGAAGTCCGCAATGCCGCTCAAGCCCTGCGCATTGGCCAGCCCGAAGTCAACCAGACCTTGATCTTCAGCCTTCGCCAGACCTGCCGCCTTTGGCAACCCCAATGGGCTGAAGCCCTGGGCCTCTGAAGTCTCTCAACAAGGGGTGGGTTTATCCCAGGGCGGGTGTCCCCGCTGGACGCGGCGCTTGAGCTTGCGTAAGCTCAAGGGTCATGCAGGCTGATACCCCCTCCTCTCCAGACGACCTCCCACCAGGCCCTTCAACCAGCACCACGGCTGAACTGGACGCCTCTGTCGCCCGCCAAGCCCTGCATTTGCGCCCCTTGTCTTGGGGCGCGCCCCTGAGATGGATCAAGCTGGGGTTCAAAGACTTTATTCGTGCACCAGGCATTGGCCTGTTCTACGGAGCCTGTTTCATGGTGATGGGGTGGGCTCTGCTGAAAGTCTTTGAAGCTGCCCCCGCCTACACCTTGGCGTTATCGGCCGGCTTCTTGCTCATGGGGCCTTTCATGTGCCTGGGCCTGTATCACGTCAGCAAGCAGTTGGAGCAGGGCTTGACCCCTGATTTTGGGCAAAGCCTGATGGCCTGGGATACCCGCACCGGCACCCTGGCCATTTTTGGCTTTGTGCTCTTGGTGCTGGAGATGATCTGGGGCCGCGCCTCCCTGATCGTCTTTGCCGTGAGCTTTGACGGCATGCCCGATTTCAAAGGCTCGCTGCTGGCGCTCCTCAATCCCGAGAACATCAACTTCATCATCGCCTATGTGGTGGTTGGCGCGTTTTTCGCGGGTCTGATCTTCGCCGTGACGGTCATCTCCATCCCCATGATCCTGGATCGCCCTACGGACGCCATCACCGCCGGTCTCACCAGCTTCAAACTGGTGCTCACCCAACCCGGCGTGATGCTGTGGTGGGGCTGCATTCTGACGGTGCTCGTGGTGGCCGCTTTGCTGCCCTGGTTCGCCGGGCTGCTGATCGTCGGCCCCATCACCGGCCATGCCACTTGGCATGCGTACCGTGAAGCGGTCAGCTACACCGAGGACTGATCGGTGCAGAGCGCGCTAGAGATCACTCTCTAGCCCTGAGCAGGGAAACCCCCAGGCGGAGGGTTTGCCCGCAATTAAAAAGCACGACCGTTCGTACACACTGGCGCCCACAGCTTCGGGGGGCGCCGACCTGCCGCTGACCTTTAGAGCCCGGCGCCAGGAGATAAAACAATGTCGCTGAATGTACGTACTCTGGTGGCTTCCGTCGCGCTGGCCCTGTCTGCGCAGGTGGCCCTGGCCGCCGACACCTACACCCAGACCCGTTATCCCATTGTGCTGGTGCATGGCATGTCCGGCTTTGATGCCATCGGGCCCATCGACTACTTCTTCAACGTGCCGGCCAGCCTCAGAGCCAGCGGGGCGGTGGTCTACACCCCCATGGTGTCGCCCTTCAGCACCAGCGAAGAGCGTGGCGAGCAACTGCGCGCCACGCTGCGCCAACTGAAGGCGGCTTATGGCCACCAAAAGTTCAACCTCATCGGCCACAGCCATGGCGGCACCACGGCCCGCTATGTGGCCGCCGTGGAACCCAGCTTGGTGGCTTCGGTCACCTCCATTGGCACACCGCATCAAGGCAGTAAGGTCGCCGACGTGGTCAAGGGCGTCACTGGTGCCACCGGCACCACCCCCTTGGTCGCCAGCATCGTCAACGCCCTGGGAGCCACCATTGCCTGGATCGCCGGCTCGCCCACCTTGCCCCAAAACGCCTTGGGCACCCTGGAGTCTCTCAACACCGTGGGTGCGGCTGACTTCAACCGCCGCTTTCCCCAAGGCAGCCCCACCAGCACCTGCGGCACCGGCCCTGAAGTGGTGAACGGCGTGCGTTACTACTCGGCAGGCGGCATCAGTGTTTGGACCAATCTGTTCGACCTGAGCGACGGCTTCTTGCTCGCCGCCTCGGTGGTGTTTCTTGGTGAAGCCAATGATGGCGTGGTCAGCCGCTGCTCCAGCCGGTGGGGCACTGTCCTGAGCGACACCTACCCTTGGAACCACATGGACGAAGTCAATCAAGCCTTTGGCTTGCGGGGCTGGTTCACCCCCGACCCTGTTCAGTTCTATCGCGTCCAAGCCAACCGCCTGAAGAACACCGGCCTGTAAGCCCATGAAGCGTTCCTTGCTGGTCATCTTGGCGCTGGGCTGCGCCGCTGCAGCGGTGTGGTGGGCCTATCCAACGGCCACACCCAGCCCCACCACACAGGCCAGCAAGGCCGCTGCCTCAGCTGCGGACAGCCCAGCAGCCCCAGCCTCGCCAACTGCGGCGGACAGCCCGGCCGCCAACGCACCGGGCCCCGCCATGGCCACCTGGTTGGCCCAAGACAGCCCCCTGCGGGGCAGCAGCGTGGACGGCGGTTGGAGCGTGAATGCCCAAGGCCAGTTGGTGCCTGACATCGCCCTCAGGCGCCGTTTCGACTACTTCCTGCAGCTTTTGGGCCAACAGCCCATCGAGCGCATCAGCGCCCTGGTTCAAACACAGGCGGAGCAAGCGCTGAGCCCAGCCGCAGCGCGCGAAGTGATGCAGTTGTGGCAGCGCTACCTTGAACTCCAGCAAGTGAAGTTCACGACCCAGGTGAACCCTCAAGATCCTCACAGCATCACTGCGGCACTGGCCGAGCGCCAGATCGCCCGACGCAGCGCCCTGGGCCGGGTTTGGGCCGACGCCTTTTACGCGCAAGAGGAAGCTGAGATCCTACAGATGACACAGGCCACTGGCCCCCGCAGCGCCGCCTTGATTGACCGCAGCAAGCTGGGTGATGACGCCTTGGCTCGCCTGGCCCAAGAAGAAGCTCAGCAAGCCCAATGGCAGGCTCGTCTCTCTGAGGCTAGAGCTGAGCTAGAGCGCATTAACAATGCAGATGAACTGAGCGCCATTCAGCGCCAACGGGCTCAACACGCCTTATTGATGCGCTTCAATGCCCGAGAGCAAGTGCGCGCGGCCGCGCTTTTGGGCTTACCTCCACCCTAGTGCGGATCCTTCAAGCGCCATAGGTCGGCTGGTGGCTCAATGGCTTAGTTTTGAATCAGCGCCAACACGTCAGCCCACCACTTCAGATTTCAGGCCTGCGGCCGAAAAAGTGTTTCCCGTGGCCTGTGCGCGCCCTGTTATGTGCAGCGCTCGGGCCGCCAATCCTCACACTTTTGGAGTCGCACTCATGAACAAACGCACCCTCATTCAATGGAGCCTGCTTTCCGTCTGCAGCGCCTTCGCCCTGCCCAGCGTAGCGGCTGAAACACCCTCCAGCCTCGCGGGAGTGAAGACTGTATCGGCCGCAGAGGTTAAGCGCATGCTGGATAGCGGCACGCCGGTTGTTGATACCCGAGTGGCTGCGGAGTTCGCTGAGAAGACCATCAAGGGCGCAATCAGCGTGCCATACAAGGAAAAAAGCACCAAAGACGTCAACTTTGATGCAGCTCTGGATCAGTTCGACCTGAAGAAGCTGCCTGCAAACAAGGCTGCACCTGTTGTGTTTTTCTGCAATTCAGGTGAGTGCTGGAAGAGCTACAAAGCTTCTGTTGTCGCTCAAAAGGCGGGCTACACCAATGTTCAGTGGTTCCGCGGCGGCGTTCCGGAGTGGGTGAGCAAGGGGCTGCCCACTCAGTGAGTACAGCGACGCACACCACACCAAAGGAGAGATCAGTGATCAAAGCAATGTCCATGAAGGCTCGTTTGTGGAGTCTGGTCGTCCTGGCCGCCTTTGGTATGTGTGCGTTGGCAGTGTTGGCTTTCACCTCTCATCACATCAACCAGCGTGCGTTGACGGTGCTCTACCAGCGCGACGTGAACGCCCTGGTACAGCTCCAACACATTGAGAACCAGTTGTCGGAGGTGCGCTTCCGAGCTGCTGGGGTACTGCTGGAGCAATTGCCAGTGCCGGGTGCCTTGAATCACCTTCGAGAGGCGCGCAAAAACCTAGACAAAGCGTGGCAAACCATTGAGCAACGTCAGAGCGACGAGATCGTTGAACTAGCTTCTTTACCGCTCTTGGAAGAAGCCAAAAAGGGCTGGCCCCGGGTGGCCAGTACGCTGACTCACATCGAGAAGGCCTTGGAGACAAAGGACAACGCGGCCCTGACGGAAGCCTTGGAGGACCATTGGCCCGTCCTGCACAAAAGCTTTGTGAAGCCGATACAAGCCCTGATCCCTGCCGCCCAGCAGTCGGCCGAAACGGGCTACGCCACGGCCATCAGCGACAGCCAATCCGCGCTGGTCACGGGGCTCATGACTGCGGGGGCCTGCTTGTTGGGTCTGTCGGTTGTGGCGGGTCTCACGATCCGTTCATTGCTGAGGCCTCTCGCCGAGGTTGAAGCTTCGATATTGCGCATCGCCCAGGGTGACTTGGCATCACCCTTGCCCGCCGCCCGTCAAGACGAGGTGGGGCAAATGATTTCGGCACTCTTCGAGATGCAGAACCGTCTTCGCGCGCTGGTCTCCGATGTGCGTGACACCACGGCCGGACTGCACACGGCGAGTGCCGAGGTCGCGGCGGGCAACCAAGACTTGAGCCTGCGGACCGAACAAGCCGCCGCCAACTTGCAGCAAACTGCTTCGTCGGTGGAGCAGCTTTCCGGCGCGGTGGCGCTGTCTGCGACGGCCGCAAGCGAAGCCAACTCACTGTCGCAGTCAGCAGCGTCGGTTGCTGAACAAGGTGCTCAGGCTGTCTCGAAAGTGATTCACACGATGAACGACATCTCCTCATCGTCTAAGCGCATCTCAGAGATCATCGGTGTGATTGACGGCATTGCCTTTCAAACCAACATTCTGGCGCTCAATGCGGCAGTTGAGGCGGCTCGTGCCGGCGAACAAGGGCGTGGATTTGCCGTGGTGGCCAGCGAGGTGCGGAGCTTGGCTCAGCGCTCTGCTGCTGCGGCTAAAGAGATCAAGACATTGATCGTAGAGAGTGTCGACAAAGTCGACTCCGGAACCCGCCTGGTCTCAGAAGCAGGTTCAACCATGTCCGCGATCGAAACCTCGGTTCAACGCGTCACGGAGATCATCGGTCGCATCACCGTCTCCACGTCAGAGCAATCAGCAGGCATTCAGGTCGTCAACGGCTCGGTCGCACAGCTTGACACGATGACCCAGAAAAACGCCGCGCTGGTCGAGCAATCCGCTGCCGCAGCAGAATCCATGAAAGAACAGGCAGAGCGCCTCTCCAGCATCGTGGCGACCTTCCAGCTAGGTCGAGCCTAGGCCAGTGAGACGTTTGGGAGGGTCGTTGTGAGCAGCACGCTTTGATTGGCGTGACCCGCGCGCTGCGCTGATCTAGCCCCTTTGCAGGAGCAATTCAAGCTCAACGAACTTTCGGCACCAAGCGATCCGATGCGTCCACATCCGCTTGGCTGTCTAACTCAATCGCCACTTGGGTGCACACCGCGCGACACAGCATCGCGACGCGCTCACTCTGCAGGCGATAGTAGATCTGTGTGCCCTCACGCCGCTTGGCCAAGACGCCACTGCGGTACAGCGTGGAGAGGTGCTGCGACATATTGGGCTGGGTGGTGTCGATCTCGTCCAACAGTTGAGAAACGTTCTTCTCTTGTTGGCACACTGCGGAGATGATCTTGAGCCGAATCGGCGTGGCCAAGACACTGAAAAGCTCAGCGGCAGTTTCAAACACCCGATCTCCGGTCGCAGCGTCAACCAGACCTTCGGGGCTCAGTGCAGGCGTTGATTCATCCATACCTCATTTTATTCGCAAGTGATGAACCCTTGGCTTGAAAGCAGCTGAAGCCGTGGCGGTTCAGCCCCGGAGTTACCCTGGTTTGGGGGTAGACCTTTCGATTTGTCAGGGGGTGACGGCGGCGCTCTCCACGGCTTGCGTGACAATTCGCCCTCCCACCATTGCACCGAACCCTCGCATGTCTTTGCCCTTGAGCCCTGAATCAGCCTCGTCTGCCGTCCTGTGGGGAGGCCTGGTGCTGGGCTTGTTGCTCGGAGCCGCTGCCCAGGCCACACGTTTTTGCACCATGGGCGGGTTGAGCGATTGGTTTGTCTATCAGGGCACCCCTCGTCTGATGATGTGGGTCTTGGCCGTCGCAGTCGCGGCTGCCGTGAGCATGGGGCTGGTGCTCGGGGGCGTCCTAGATGTCAGCCGCACTGTGCCGTGGGGCGACCGCCTGCTGTGGCTCTCGTACCTGTTGGGGGGCACCGTGTTTGGCGCGGGCATGGTCATCGCCTCGGGCTGCCCACAACGTAACTTGGTGCGACTGGGCAGTGGCAGCCTCAAGGCATTGGTCACCCTGATGGTGATCGCTGTCTCTGCGCAGATGACCTTGCGCGGCCTGTTTGCTGAAGGCCGCGCGCGTTTTCTCGACACCCAGGCGCTTCAATTGGCAGGCCCTCAAGATCTAGGTTATTTGCTCAGCGCACTGGGCGGTTTGAGCGCCATGCAATGGCGGGGCGTCGTGTTGGCCTTGCTGCTGCTGGTGGCGGCGTCCCTGTTGTGGCGCTACCGACGCGAGATGGAGACTGGACATTGGGTGGGTGGCCTGTCCGTGGGCCTGCTGGTGTCCGCTGCTTGGGTACTGACGGGCCTGGTGGGCTATTTGCCCGAACACCCCGACACCCTGGAGCCGGCCTGGCTAGGCACCGCCACCAAGCGGCCCGAGGCCCTGAGCTTTACGGCCCCAGTAGCGCACAGCATCGACCTGCTGACCTTCTGGTCTGACCGCAACACCACCGTCAGTTTTGGGGTGCTGCTGAGCCTGGGCGTGGTGCTGGGAGCGGCGGTATCCGCCAAGCTGCGCGGCGAGTTCCGCGTCGAAGGCTTCAAAGATGTGGCCGACCTGCGCGGTCACTTGCTGGGCGGCGTGATGATGGGCTTTGGTGGCGTCACCGCCATGGGCTGCTCCATTGGCCAGGGCGTCAGTGGGCTGTCGCTGCTGTCGGGCGGCGCCGTGCTGGCCGTGGCCGGCATTGTGCTGGGCGTGTGGGGCGCTTTGAAGTGGCAGATGCGCGGGCTGTGAAGCCGTTGCGCCCCTGACACTAGGAACCACGAGTCGCCACAAAGGCCGCTCGCTCCTGAGCTGTGCGCTCGAACTGCCTGGCGATATTGCCGCACACCAGGTCGCACAGCGCATAGACCGATTCATCGGCAATGCGATAAAACGCACTATTGCCCCGGCTCTCGCGCACCACAAAGCCATGCTGGGTCAGCAAGGACAGGTGCCGCGAGACATTGGCAGAGCTGAAACCGCACAACTGGGCCAGCTCGCCCACGCTGCGCTCTTGGCTGCGCAGCAGGTTGAGGATGTGCAGGCGCGTGGGCTCTGAGAGCACCTGAAAGTACTGCGCCACCTGGGCCAGCGCCTCGCTGGGGAGAGCTTCCATGTTCAAACATGCACGGGCGATTGGGCTGGCCATGATGCCTCCGTTTTTGCGCTGAATCACATCGCGATGGGCTGATTCTACTTGACTATTTACCTATGTGCGCAAATAATCAATCAAACACCAAGCAAGGACTCTGCCATGCGTCATGCCTCCTCCCTGCCCCGCCGCGCGCTGCTGGGCTTGGCCGTGAGCCTTCTGAGCCCCCTGGGCTGGGCCGCGACCACCGCTTTGGCCACCCACACCGTTCAGGCCCAAGGCAGCCAGGCCCCGCAGGCTTTTGACGGCGTGGTCGAGGCCGTGCGCCAAACCACGCTGGCCGCCCAGGTGGCTGGTGCAGTGGTGCAATTGGACGTGAAGGTGGGGGATCGCGTGGCTGGCGGCCAAGTGCTGCTGCGCCTGGATGCCCGCGCTGCAGACCAGGCCACCCTGGCCCAAGAAGCCCAAGGTTTCGCCGCCAAGGCGGCGTTGGACCTGGCGCAGCAAGATCTGACGCGCCAGCGCCAACTGCTGCAGCAGCAGTTCATCAGCGCCGCAGCCTTTGAGCGCGCTGAAGCGCAGTTCAAGGCCAGCCAAGCCCAGTGGCATGCGCAGGTGGCGCAAACCCAAGCCGCCCGTGCTCAAGGTGGCTTCTATGTGCTGCGTGCGCCCTTTGCCGGGGTGGTCTCCGAGCTGCCCGCCAGCCTGGGCGACATGGCAACGCCGGGCCGCCCGCTGGTGACCGTGTATGACCCGAGCAGCATGCGCATCACGGCGGCCATCCCCAAAGGCTTGGCGGGCACCAGCAGCGTGCGCTTGGACGTGCCGGGCAGCACCGAGGCTGCCCTCACCGCCCGCACATTGCAGTGGCTGCCGGCTGTGGATGCCCGCAGCAACACCGTGCAGTTGCGGGCGGAGTTGGCCGCCAGCGCCAGCAACTTGGCGCCGGGCATGTTTGCCCGCGTCTGGGTGACGGCTGCCAGCGCGGTCAAAGCGGCCTCGGCGGCGACCGACACCCCTGCGCGCCCGAGCAGCCTGAGCGTGCCCCTGAGCGCAGTGGTCAAGCGCGCCGAGATGACCGGCGTCTACGTGCTGGACGCCCAGCAGCGGCCTTTGCTGCGCCAGGTACGCTTAGGGCCGGTCAGCGGCAGTCAGGTCGAGGTGCTGTCAGGCCTGAGTGTGGGCGAGCGCATCGCCCTGGACCCCCAAGCTGCGGCCCGCAGCCGCTGAACAAGGGGCCATGACCATGAGTGCACCGCATACCTCCACCCCTCAGACTCGACTCGGCGCCTCGGGTCGCATCGCCGCGTTTTTTCAATCCGCGCAAATCACGCCGCTGCTGGCCTTGGTGGCCTTGCTGTTGGGTTTGTTTGCGGTGGGCGTGACCCCGCGCGAAGAAGAGCCGCAGATCAACGTCACCATGGCCAATGTGTTGGTGCCCTTCCCTGGCGCTGCGGTGGCCGAGGTCGAGCAGATGGTGGCCACACCGGCCGAGCAAGTGCTCTCGCAAATGGCCGGCGTCGAGCATGTGATGTCAGTGTCACGCCCCGGCTTGGCCGTGGTCACCGTGCAGTTCAAGGTGGGCGTGGAGCGCACCGAAGCCTTGGTGCGCCTGCATGACACCTTGCGCAGCAACAGCGACTGGCTGCCCAAAGGCCTGGGTGTGCAAGAGCCCATCATCAAGCCGCAGGGCATTGATGATGTACCCATCGTCTCGCTCACGCTCTACAGCACCCGCCCAGACACCAGCGCCTTCGAGCTGGAGCGCGTGGCGCACAGCATTGAAGTCGACCTCAAGCGGGTGGCAGGCACCCGCGAGGTGCGCAGCATTGGCGGCCCCGGCCGCGCGGTGATGATCGAGATCGACCCGCAGCGCCTGGCTGCGGCCCAGCTCACCGCCCCCGAGCTGCAGCACGCCCTGCAATCCGCTCATCTGGGCCTGCCCGTGGGTGAGTTGCTGCAAGCCAACCGCGCAGTGCAATTGGAGGCAGGGCCCTACCTGCACGATGCACAAGAAATCGCCAACCTCATCATCAGCACCCGTGGTGGCAAACCCGTCTATGTGCGTGATGTGGCCCAAGTGCGCGACGGCCCGCCTCCCGCGCAGCGCTATGTCTGGCACGGCATCAAGGCCGAGGGCAACACGCCCGGCGGCGAGTACCCGGCTATCACCTTGGCCATCACCAAGAAGCCGGGTGAGAACGCCATTGACGTGGCCAATGCGGTGATGGCGCGCGTGGCCGCGCTGCGCAACACCGTGATCCCCGCCGATGTGCAGGTGGCCGAGACCCGCAACTACGGCGCCACCGCCAACGACAAAGCCCAAAAGCTGATTCAGAAGCTGCTGTTTGCCACCGCCTCGGTGGTGGCCTTGGTGTTCTTTGCGCTGGGCCGTCGCGAGGCCGCCATCGTCGGCACGGCCGTGATCTTGACCTTGACGGCCACGCTCTTCGCCTCCTGGGCCTGGGGCTTCACGCTGAACCGCGTCTCGCTGTTTGCGCTGATCTTCTCAATTGGCATCTTGGTGGACGACGCCATCGTGGTGGTTGAGAACATTCACCGCCACCAAGCGCTCTATCCGGGCAAGACCCTGACCCAAATCATCCCTGCAGCGGTGGACGAAGTCGGCGGCCCCACCATCTTGGCCACCTTGACGGTGATCGCTGCGCTGCTGCCCATGGCCTTTGTCTCGGGCCTGATGGGCCCCTACATGAGCCCCATCCCCATCAACGCTAGCATGGGCATGGTGCTGTCACTGGCGATTGCTTTTGTCGTCACGCCGTGGCTGGCCCGGCTGTGGATGAAGCCGATGACGACAAAGGATGGTGCCCAGGCCCACAGCAGCGAGCCCAGCGGCATGGCAGCCCGCATCACGCCGATATTTGAGCGGGTGTTCGGCCCGCTGCTGCATACCGAAAAGGGCGGCCGCAACCGTGGGCTCTTAGGTCTGGGCATTGCAGGGCTGATCGCCGTGTCAGTGCTGCTGCCCGTGGGCGGCCTGGTGGTGCTGAAGATGCTGCCCTTTGACAACAAGTCAGAGTTCCAGGTCATCGTGGACATGCCCGCAGGCACGCCGCTGGAGCAAACGGCTGCCGTGCTGCGCGAGCTGGGTGCCCACCTGGCCACCGTGCCCGAAGTGGCCCACTACCAAGCCTACGCGGGCACCGCAGCCCCGATCAACTTCAATGGCTTGGTGCGCCAGTACGGCCTGCGCGCGGGCGGCGAAGTGGGCGACCTGCAGGTCAACCTCGTGGACAAACACCACCGCAGCGCGCAAAGCCATGCCATTGCCACACGACTGCGGCCTGAGCTGCAAAGAATCGGCACGCGCTTTGGTGCCAACGTGAAGGTGGTGGAAGTACCGCCAGGCCCGCCGGTGCTCTCACCCATCGTGGCCGAAATCTATGGCCCTGATGCGCAAGGCCGCCAGCAAGTGGCCCAAGCCGTGCGCGCGGTGTTTGCCAAGACGCCGAACGTGGTGGACGTGGACGACAGCAGCATTGCTGCCGCCCCTCGCAGCCTGCTGCTGGTGGACCGGCAGAAAGCCGCCCAACGCGGGGTAGCCCAGCAAGCCATCGTGGCCACGCTGCGCATGGGCCTCTCGGGCAGCGCCGCCCTCTACCTGCATGACGCGAGCAAATACCCGGTGCCTGCCATCGTGCAGTTGCCCGTAGAGCGCCACGGCGACTTGGCGGCCTTGCTCAACCTCCAGGTGCGCGCCCAAGACGGGGCACTGGTGCCCATCCGCGAGTTGGTGACCGTAAGCGACAGCCAGCGCGAGCAGCCCACTTATCACAAGAACTTGCTGCCGGTGAACATGGTGGTGGCCGACATGGCCGGCGCGATGGACAGCCCCCTCTATGGGGTGGCCGCCATGCGCCAAGAAATTTTGGCCATCAAGCCCCCAGGCGGCGGTACGCTACAGGAGTACTTCATCACCCCGCCCCCTGAAGCCTGGCGCGACTACGCCATCAAGTGGGACGGCGAGTCGCAAGTCACCTACGAGACCTTCCGCGACATGGGTGCGGCCTATGCCGTGGGCTTGGTGCTGATCTATCTGCTGGTGGTGGCACAGTTCGGCTCCTACCTCACGCCCTTGGTCATCATGGCGCCGATTCCGTTGACCCTCATCGGCGTGATGCCCGGCCACGCCCTGCTGGGGTCGCAGTTCACGGCCACCAGCATGATCGGCATGATCGCGCTGGCCGGCATCATCGTGCGCAACTCCATCTTGCTGGTGGACTTCATCAACCTGCAGGTGCGCGAAGGCATGGCTTTTGAAACCGCCATCGTGCAGTCGGCCATCACCCGGGCTCAGCCGATTGTGCTGACGGGCCTGGCCGCCATGCTCGGGGCTTTCTTCATCTTGGACGACCCCATCTTCAACGGCTTGGCCATCTCGCTGATCTTTGGCATCTCGGTCTCGACCGTGCTCACACTGGTCGTGATCCCCACCCTGTACTACATGGCTTATCGCCATCGGCTGGAGCTGCTGCGCCCCTCCACCGATGCCTCTTGATTTCTTAAACTGGAGACTCACATGACTTCTTGGCAAATCGTCCGCCTGCTTGCAGGCAGCTTCATCCTCCTCTCACTGGCCTTGGGTGTCCCCGGCAGCCCTGTTTTCCAGAGCCCGTGGTGGCTGGCCTTCACGGCCTTTGTGGGGGCCAACTTGCTGCAAAGTGCGCTGACCCGCTGGTGCCTGATGGAATCCATTTTGCGCAAGCTGGGTGTGCGCTCGGGCTGCTGAACCACAACCTTGACGGAACTCCGCGATGAACCTCTCCTGCCCCGCCTGCGGCGCCACCAACCGCGTGCCTGAAGACCGCCTCAGCGACCAACCCGTCTGCGGCAAATGCGGCCACGGCTTGATGGAGGCCAAACCTGTGGCCTTGGACCAAAGCAATTTCCAGCGCTTCATCTCGCACACCGACCTGCCAGTGCTAGTGGACTTTTGGGCCGACTGGTGCGGCCCGTGCAAGATGATGGCGCCGCACTTTGCCCAGGCCGCTGCGGCCATGCCGCAGGTGCGTTTTGCCAAGGTGGACACCGAGGCCGCACCTCAGCTCAGCGCTGCCTTCAACATCCGCAGCATCCCCACCCTGGCCTTGTTCAAGGGCGGCCAAGAGGTCTCGCGCGTCAGCGGCGCGATGTCCGCCACTGACCTGCAACGCTGGGTGTCGGCGCAGCTCTGAGCCTTGCTTTATTGGCATGCGCTAATATTTGGCCATGAGCTTCTCTTGTGCCCACCCCCAGCGTCTGACCCGGCGCCTCAGCCTGTGCCTCTTGATGGGCGCCTTAAGCTTGGCCGCTTGTTCACAGCCCTCGGACCCCAAAGACAAGGTCACGCTGGACCAAGCCCGCGCAGACCATGAGGCGGGCAAGGTGGTGCTGATCGATATTCGAGAGCCCTCCGAGCATGCGACGGGGGTGGCGCAAGGTGCTAAGCTGCTGCCCATGAGCCAGTTGCGCCAGCGCGCCATGGAGATTCCCACCGACCCGAGCAAGCCGGTCTATCTGATCTGCAACACGCAGAATCGCTCGGGCTCAACCTTAGCGGCCTTGCGCCAAACCGGCCGCTACCAGCATGTTCGCTATGTCCACGGCGGCATGAGCGAATGGGCCAAGCGCGGCTGGCCGATGGTCAAACCCCAGTGAACGGCCAGCTTTTGTTGCTGGCCCTGTGCCAGGGCCTCTTTCTTTCCAACAACGTCACCTTTGTCGCCATCAACGGCTTGGTGGGCTTGAGCCTTGCGCCTGCGCCCTGGATGGCCACGCTGCCCATTGCGGGCTATGTGGCGGGCGGGGCCTTGGCGGCACCGCTGGTGGCGCGGCATCAGCGTGCCTGGGGGCGGCGGCGCACCTTTCAGGTCGGGCTCGTGGTCGCCATGGTGGCCTCAGCCCTGTGCGCGCTGGCCACGGTGCAGCAGAGCTTTTGGCTGCTGGTGGGCGCCACGCTGCTGGCAGGCTATTACAACGCCAATGCCTCGCTCTATCGCTTTGCAGCCACCGAGCTGGTGGCGCCCAGCGCCAAAGAGAAGGCCATCTCCTGGGTGCTGGCCGGTGGCTTGATCGGCGCCGTGGTCGGCCCCAACCTGGCCAGTGCCACCCGAGAACTCACCGTGCAGCCCTTCACCGGCGCCTACCTGGCCTTGATCGGCTTGGCGGCGATGGCCATGGTGTTGATGTCGCGCATTGAGTTTCCGCCGCTGCCACAAGCCGGTGATGGCAGCCCGCAGGGTCGGCCGCTGCGCGAGATTGCGCGCCAGCCGCTGTTCATCGTGGCGACCGCCGCCTGCGCCTTGGGCTATGGCGTGATGAGCCTGCTGATGTCGGCCACGCCGATTGCCATGGCGCAGTGCGGGCTGCCGTTTTCCAGCGCCGCACTGGTGCTGGAGTGGCATGTCATCGGCATGTATGCGCCCAGTTTTTTCACGGGCCATTTGATCAAGCGCTTTGGCGCCCTGCCCATCATGCTGCTGGGCTTGGCGCTCAACATCGTCTGTGTGGTGGTGGCTTTGTCAGGGGTGGCGCTGGAGCAATTCCTCATTGCCTTGATCACCCTGGGCGTGGGCTGGAACTTCCTCTTCATTGGCGGCACCACGCTGGCCACCGAGGCCTATCGCCCAGAAGAAAAAACGACCGCGCAAGCGGCCGTTGATTTCTGTGTCTATGCCACGATGACCGTCACCGCTTTTGGCTCCGGCGCCCTGGTCACCACCGGCGGCTGGCAGGCCATGAACCTGGGCAGTTTGGTGCCGCTGGCCCTGCTGGGCGCGGCGCTGGCATGGTTGGCGTGGCAGCGACGGGGACTCACCACTCCCGCAGCTTGACGCGCAGCCGGGCAATGGCCTGGCTGTGCAACTGGCAGATGCGGCTTTCCGTCACTTTGAGCACGGCCGCGATCTCTTTGAGATTCATGTCGTGCTCGTAGTACATGCTCATCACATACTGCTCGCGCTCCGGCAGGTGCTTGATGGCCGCCACCAAGGCTTCGCGCATGCGGTGGTCTTGCAATTGCGCCAGCGGGTTGGCTTCGTCCACGGCTACATGGCGGTCTAAGAAGTCGTCCCCGGCCTCGTCGCCCGACATATCTTCCAAGTACACCAACTGGGTGCCGCGCACCTTGGTCAGCCTGTCTTGGTAGTCACTCAGGGAGATGCCCATCTCAGTCGCAATCTCGCTTTCCTGTGGCGGCCGACCCAGGCGCTGTTCGAGCCGGTGAACGGCAGCTTCGATCTCGCGCTGCTGACGGCGGTTGCCCCGGCTCATCCAATCGGTGCCGCGCAGCTCGTCGAGCATGGCGCCGCGGATGCGTTGGGTGGCAAAGGTTTCGAACTGCACACCTTGTGCCGCGTCGAAACGGCCCATGGCGTCATGCAGGCCAATCATTCCCACCTGCACCAAGTCATCCAGCTCCACATTGGCGGGCAGCTTGGCAATCATTTGATGCGCCAGTCGCCGCACCAGCGGGCTGTACTGCTTGAGCATCGCGTCGGTCTCGAGGCGGCCTGTGGCGGTGTACATGAACGGTCTCCGGACGGGTCAATACAAAGAAGCCATGCGCTGCTGTGGCGCGCGGTGCGCCTGCAACTCATGGGCAGGAAGTGCTACCGGCATCAACTGCGCGGCAGCCAACATCTCCAGCTCGGAGGTGTCGAAATGAGTGTCCACGGTGTCCACCACCGCGGTTTGGCGCAGCAAGGCGCCCAAAAATGCATCTGAGCAACTGGCCAAGCGCTCTGCAATGCGACGCGCTCTGCGCGGGCGGCCCACATGGCCCACCATCACGTCAAAGCTCATCAGGCCGGCGCGCTGGGCCAGCAGCTTCATGGCCGCGTAAGCGGCGGTCAGGCTGTCGGGCTGCAAAGAGGCCAAGAGCACCGGATGGACCTCGCGGCCCACCAACATGCGGGCCAAATCACGCGCCTCGGCGTGCAGCACGATCACATCCACGCCCGGCGCAGCAGCCTCCACTTCGGCCAACCAATTGGCACTGGAGCCGCGCGTGTCCACATGGCGACGCGGCAGGCCCCTGGCGGCAAAGTAGGAGACGCTGCCGCTGAGTTGCTCGATGCAAGACGGCAGGTGCACGTCGGCCAGCTCCGCCGGTGCAGGCGAAGAGTCCGCCGCGTCCACCACCAGCGTGCGCGCCCCCAAGGCCGTGAAGGCGCTGTTGATGCGCTCCAGCAGGGCGCCGCTGCAGTCGATCTCGGCACTGGCCACCAGCGGCACCACCACCGCAGAGGGCGTGGCAAACAGCTTGCGCAGGCCAGCGGCCTGGTCGCCTTGCCAGAGGGGTGTTTTGGAGGGGTCGAGCGGTTGGGCCATGAACTGCGCCTCAGACGTGCATACCGTGCGTAGCGGGCGCGGCGTGCGAGGTCGCCGCAAAAATCAACTGCACATCGGCCGCTTCCATGCGATATGTAGCGGCGCCACCGCCGCGCATGGCGCGCTGCAGCAGTGCGTTGGACGACAAGCGATGCCAATCCTCTGGGACGCGCTGGCCGTTGGCCACGCCCAGAACTTTCAA
This sequence comes from Ideonella sp., assembly GCA_034520165.1. GTDB lineage: Bacteria > Pseudomonadota > Gammaproteobacteria > Burkholderiales > Burkholderiaceae_C > Ideonella. The sequence goes on along the minus strand of JAXHNT010000019.1, from coordinate 11,204 downwards.
TTTGTGACGAATCAAGGCGTCCAGCGCAGGCGCCAACTTCACGGCTTCGTCAATCTTGGACAGGATCACGCCCTTGCACTGTGTTGCACGCCAGTTGGTGATCACGTCGTCAATGGTCTCGCCTTGGGCGGCGGCGTCCAGCACCAAGAGGCGGCTGATGCTGGGGTGCGAAAGCATCTCCAGCAGCTCGCGGGTGCGGCTGTCGCGCTGGGCCATGCCCGCGGTGTCGATCAGCACCATGCGCTTGCCCGAGAGCAGGTCCAGCAGGTCTTCCAGCGAGGCGCGGTCATGGGCGGTATGCACTGGCACACCCAAGATGCGGCCATAGGTGCGCAACTGCTCGTGGGCACCCACGCGATAGGCGTCCAGGGTCACCAAGCCGAGATTGGCGGCACCGTACTGAGTGGCAAAGGCTGCGGCCAGCTTGGCGGTGCTGGTGGTTTTGCCCACGCCCGTGGAGCCAATCAGTGCGAACACGCCGCCCTGCTCTTCCAGGGCCGGCTCGGCCTCGCCGGTCAGCACATTGCGCTCCAGCACCGTGGTGGCCCAGGCCAGCTCATCATGGGCTTGGGCGGGGAGTGCGTCCACCATGCGGCGGATCAAGCCGGGTGAAAAACCAATGTCCAGCAGCTTTTGCGCCAGCAGGGCTTGGCGCGGCTCGCGTTGCAGCTTCTCCATGAAGGCCAGAGCGCCAAATCGCTCTTCGATCAGGCCCTTCATCGAGCGCAGTTCGTTGACCATGTCGATCTCTTCACGGCGGCCCACGGCCTCGCCCAAGGTCGGGATGGAAACTTCTTCTTGCAAGCGCGGCACGGCCAAGCGCTGTGCGGTGGTAGGGGCTGGGCGCGCCGTGGGCGTGGGTGCCACAGCAGGCCGAGACACGGGGGGCGCCATGCGCGCGGCAGGCGGCATGGCCGGTGCAGCAGCACGCGGCTGTGCTGGCGCAGGCGCAGGCGTGGGGGCAGCAACCTCGGGGTTCAGGGCTTGCTGGCGCCGCTTCAACATGCGCTCGCGCACATAGTCCTGGAAGGACAGCGTGCTCATGCTGAGCTGGGCCACATCGTCGTCCACATTGCCTGTGCCTGCCGCCACCTGCTCTTCACGGCTGGGGCTGAGGCTGCGCTGGGCATTGGCCCGCTCCACGCGAGCGGCCAGGCTGTCGCCACGCGCACGGGCACTGGGTGCGGTGCGCTCAGGCTCGGGCGGTGTGGCCGCCACTTTTTCGATCTGGTCCAGGGAGTCGGGGCTCATGGCAGTGACTTCCACACCCTCGGCGGCCGGTCGAGTGGAGAGCACCACCGCATCCTCACCAAAGGCCTGTCGCACCAGGGCGAAGGCCTCGCGTGAAGTGCGGGCGGTAAAGCGCTTGACGTTCATGATGAAGCCCCCTGGGCGGCGTCGTCAGCGACGCCAGTTCGCGGTGATCCGGGCTGGGTCTGCGGGCCTTCCAGGGCAGGCCATAGCAGGTGGACAAAGGGGGTCATACAGCACCTCCGATGATCGAGCCGATACGGATCGAATGGGTTTCAGGAATCTCGCTGTGGGCCAGCACTTTTAGGCGCGGTGCGGCACGTTTGAGCAAGCGGGCCATTGGCGCGCGCAGGGCATCGGGCACCAAGAGACAGGCCGGGTGACCCAGGTTCTCTTGCTTGTTGGCGGTGTCGGCAGCTTGGCGGGTCAGGCTGTCGGCCACGCCGGGGTCCAGCACGGCTCCGTGGGGCGAGTTCAGCGCCTGTGCCACCATGCGCTCAAGCTCCGGCTCCATCGCAATCACATCCAGCTCCTTGGCTGGGCCATAGATCTGCTGCACGATGGCCGGGGCCAGGTGGATGCGGATGCGACGAGCCAGCTCGGCCGGGTCGGCGGTGTGAGGTGAGTGCTCGGCCAGCGACTCGACAATGGAGCGGAAGTCGCGGATGTGCACGCCCTCTTCCAGCAGCAGCTGGAGCACTTTTTGCAATGTTGCAATCCCGACCATTTTTGGCACCACATCTTCTATCAACTTCGGAGCCAACTTGGTGACGTGTTCGACCAGTGATTGGGTCTCTCCACGCCCCAGCAATTTGGCGGCATTCACTTGCATCAAGTGTGAGAGGTGAGTGGCCACCACGGTCGAGCAATCAACCACCGTAAACCCACTCATTTGGGCTTGCTCTTTGAAACGCTCTTCAATCCATACCGCAGGCAGGCCAAAAGCCGGGTCAATGGTCTTGGTGCCGGGCAGTTGGGGCGCCCCACCACCAGGGTTGATGGCCATGAACATGCCAGGGAAAGCCTCGCCTTCGCCCACCACCGCGCCGCGCAAGGTGACGCGGTAGACACTGGGCTTCAGCTCCAGGTTGTCGCGAATGTGAACCGATGGCGGCAAGAAGCCCACCTCTTGGGCAAACTTCTTGCGCACACCCTTGATACGCGCCAGCAGGTCGCCTTGGCGGGCTTTGTCGACCAGGGCGATCAGGCGGTATCCCACTTCGAGGCCCAGGGTGTCCACGGGCTGCAGGTCGTCCCAAGAGGCCTCGCCATTCAGGGCTGGGGCTGCGTCCTTGGGGTCAACCGCCGGTTTGTTGGCTGCGGCCTTCTCGCGTTGGCGCAACCACCAAGCGTAATAGGCAATCAAGCCACCCATCAGCAGGAAGACCACATGCGGCATGCCCGGGATGATGCCCAGCAAGAGAATGATGCCGGCCGTGATGCCCATGACCTTGGGCGACTGGAACATCTGGCCGCGAATCTGGCTGCCAATGTCGGCTTCAGAGCCCACGCGCGACACCACCATGGCGGCGGCGACGGAGATCAGCAAACCGGGGATTTGTGCGACCAGCGCATCACCCACCGCCAACAGAATGTAGGTGTTGGCAGCTTGGCTGGCGCTCAGGCCGTGCTGGGCCACCCCAATGATGAAGCCGCCCAGGATGTTGATCACCAAGATCAACATGCCGGCAATGGCGTCGCCGCGCACAAACTTGGACGCACCGTCCATGGAGCCAAAGAAGTCGGCTTCCTCGCCCACTTCAGCGCGCCGCTTCTTGGCCTCGTCCTCATTGATGAGCCCGGCGTTCAGGTCGGCGTCAATCGCCATCTGCTTGCCCGGCATGGCGTCCAAGGTGAAGCGAGCTCCCACCTCAGCGATCCGCTCCGCACCCTTGGTGACCACGATGAAGTTGATCACCACCAAAATCGCGAACACGATCAAGCCGACCGCGAAGTTGCCACCAATCAAGAAGTGGCCGAAAGACTCAATCACCTTGCCCGCTGCGCCGGGGCCGGTATGGCCTTCCATCAGCACCACCCGGGTCGAGGCCACGTTCAGCGACAGGCGCAGCAAGGTGGTCAGCAGCAGCACCGTCGGGAAGGCCGCAAAGTCCAGCGGGCTTGACCATGTTGGCCGCCACCATCATCACCATCAGCGCCATCGCGATGTTGAAGGTGAACAGCAAGTCCAGCGCAAACGGCGGCAGCGGCAAGACCATCATGGACAAAACCAGGATGATGAAGATCGGTGCCATCAGCGACTTGATCATCGCTGCGTTCTCGCCGAACAGGGCCTTGAATTGGTACTGCAAGTTATTCATTCAGTGCCTACGTGGAAGAAGGGCGTGGGGTGTGCGGGTCCAGCTCAGGCGGCACCACCACATCGGGGGCAGCCAAGTAAGGGGTGCGGCGCAGTTGGTAGACCCATGCCAGCACCTGGGCCACAGCGGCAAACAGGGCGGCGGGAACCTCGCCTTCCAACTCCACATGGGTGTAGAGCGCACGCGCCAGCGGCGGTGCCTGCAGCACCGGCACGCCCGATTCGCGCGCCAAATCGCGGATCTTCAGCGCCAGCAGGTCGGCCCCCTTGGCCACCACGCGCGGTGCGCCCATGTTGGCCTCGTCGTACTTCAGGGCCACGGCATAGTGGGTCGGGTTCATCACCACCAAGTCGGCCGTGGGCACCGCCAGCAACATGCGTTTGCGACCAATCTCGCGCATGCGCTGCTTGATCTTGCCCTTGACCTCTTGGTTACCTTCCGCCTCTTTGAACTCTTGCTTCACCTCTTGGTGGCTCATCTTCAGGCGGTTGGCATACAGATGGCGCTGCAGCGGCACATCGATGGCCGCCCACACACCCAGCAAAAGCAGCAGAAAGCCGAAGCCCGTCGCCACCGTGCCTGTCAGCGCGGCCACGGCTTGCGGCAAGGGCACCAACAAGAGCTGTGCCATGCCCTGCCACTGGCTGCGCAGGTACAACACCCCCACCGTGCCTAAGGCCACAGACAGGGCGATAACCTTGAGCACGTCGATCAAGTGATCTTTAGCGAACATGCGACCCAGTCCCGCCAGGGGGTTGAATCGACCAAAGCTCGGCATCAGGGCCTTGAAGGCCACGTTCCAACCGCCTGCGACCACCGCACTGAGCACCCCCAAGGCCATCATCAAGAGGCCAATCGGCGCAATCACCCACATGCTCTTGACGCCCAGACTGAGCAACTGCTCGGTCATGAAAGACGGCTGCATGGCCTCACGCGATCCAAAACGCAGGCTGCTGACCATGATCTCGCGCAGCCAAGCCCCCAGCGGTGCGGCCACCACCAGCAAGACAAAGCCGCCCACGCCCAAGGCGGCAAAGTGCCCCAGGTCGCGCGAGCGCGCCACCTGGCCTTCAGCCCGGGCCTTGGCCAGCTTTTTGGCGGTTGCCGGTAGGTTGCGGTCTTGTGCAGATTCAGCCATGGTGCCTGACATGTTGCCCCGGAGGCCGCCGCAACTTGAGCCAAAAAAGCAAGGCTTAGCCCGCTCATCTCCGGCTGGGCTCCATCCACCTGCCGTCTGACCCACCGCTGCAATGTCGCAAATGGTTCACAGCAACAGTGACAAATTCACAGTTGCAGCCTGCTTATAGGCTGTGACAATGCTCAGCACATTTCTTCACCCTCGGTAGGGAGACCGAGCACGCCATGAGCCTTCGCTTGTTGCCAGACGGCGTCAGTGTCCAAGACGTTCATGCTGAATGCCTGGCTCGCATGGCCCGACGCGAGTCCACGGGCCTTCAAAGCAATGTGCTGGGCATGCTGCTCGTGGTGCTCATCTTGGGCCCGAGCCACCCGCTGTGGATGGTGGGCGGCTATGTGGCCCTGCGTCTGAGCGTGTTGGCCTATCTGCAATGGCTGACCCGCAGCGTGCTGCGCCTGAGCCCGACGCAGGCCACTGCCTTAGGCTTGGACAAGCGCATGCTGATGGGCTTGTCCGCCAGCGGCCTGACTTGGGGGCTGCTGGCCTGGATGCTCGCCGACATCCCGCACTGGGGCTTGCAAGAACAGCTCATGATGATGCTCCTGACCGTGACCTCGGCCATGGCCCTCATCGTCACCGCCCATTTCGGACGCGGCATGGTGGCGTTCAATGTGGGCTTATGGACAGTCGCTGGAGCCCGATTCCTGACTGAACCGCTGTCCGCCAGTTGGCCCTTATTGACCTCTCTGCTGATTTACATGGTGGTGCTGTGCTTGTTTGGTCGGCAGCTCCACACCCAGGCCCGCGATGCCGTGATTGGCGACCTGCGCAACCGGCATCTCGCCTCCGCCCTGGAAGACAGCAATGCCCAACTTCAAGCCGCGCTCGAACAGGCGATGGCACTGGCCACCAAAGACCCCCTGACCCAGGCCCTGAACCGCCGCGCTTTCTTGGAACGCGCCCACCTGGAAGCCGCCGCCATGCAACGCGATGGCTCCACCGCCAGCCTGTTGCTGCTGGACCTGGACCACTTCAAAGCGGTGAACGACCGCCACGGCCACGCAACAGGCGACGTGGTGCTGCAACAAGCATGCGCCAGCGTCAAAGCCTGTCTGCGCGAGGTGGATGTGCTGGCCCGCTGGGGCGGCGAAGAGTTTCTGCTGCTGCTGCCGCGCACCGAGCTGGCAGGCGCGCTGCAAGTGGCCGAGCGCATTCGCAACAGCCTAGAGCAGGCCGAGCACCCCCAGTGGCCAGCGGGCCTGGCGTTGACGGCGTCCATCGGCATTGCGCCTTGGCCCCCCGCCTTGCCCGTGGAGCAAGCCATCAACCTGGCTGATAAAGCGCTCTACCGTGCCAAGGGCATGGGGCGCAATCGCATTGATATTTGGCCGTGACAACTGGGCACTCATGATGACGCTGACTGCAGTCGGCCCCATCAAGGGAAAGCCACGACCGTGAAGCACTTGGTGCATGACGCACCCCGTGCACCACGTCACCGAAACATATTCAACATCCTGTCCAGCGCAGCCACAAACGGCGTTTGCAGCAAGGGCAAGATCATCATCATGCTGATCAGCCCCAGGCCCATGGTGATAGGAAAGCCGATGGAGAAAATGTTCACCTGTGGCGCAACGCGAGAAATCACGCCCAGCACCACGTTGACGAAGAGCAGCACCGCAATGATGGGCATGGCAATCCACAGCCCCATGCTGAAAATCTCTGCTCCCCAGGTGTGAGGCAGGGTACTGCGCAGGAACTGAAAGGGTTCAGGCCCGACCGGGAACACGGTGAGGCTTTGCACCACCGCATGGATCACCGTGAGGTGGCCATTGAGCACAATGAACAAGAAGCCCACCAGGGTGGCGAAGAAGCGGCTGGCCGCCGTGCCCTGCGAGGCCAGCACCGGGTCGAAGAAGCCGGCAAAGTTCATGCCCATCTGCAGGCCAGACACTTCGCCCGCAAACTCCAAAGCCGCAAAAATGATGCGCACCGCAAAGCCCAGCGATAAGCCAATCAAAAGCTGCTGAATCACCAACATTACGGCCAAGGCCGAGTCCAGGGGCACGGGCTCGATGGGCGGTGCCACCCCCTGGGCGCAGAAGGCCACCATGAAGGCCAAGGCAATGCGCACGCGCCCAGGCACCACCCGCTGCCCGAGAACAGGCAAAACCTGCAACATCGCCAGCACGCGGATGAAGGGCCACAGCACCGGTGTCAGCCAGCCCAGCAATCCAGTGCCTCTGTGAGGAGTGAACATGGCGGGCCGACCTGGACGTGAAGGGCAGGCTAGCGCGCTCAGGCGGCCATCGGCCGCGGCGATGGACAGCAGCATGCTGCGCAGATAGTCCACCAGCGTGGTCAGCATCCAGGGGCCCATGACCGCCATCACGGCCACGGCCGCCAGCAACTTGGGCACAAAGGACAGCGTGGCTTCGTTGATCTGGGTGGCGGCTTGAAACACACTGACCAGCACCCCCACCACCAGCACCACCAACAGGATGGGTGCAGCCACGGTCAGCAGCATCATCAGGCCCTGTTGGCCAATGGTGAAGACTTGTTGGGCTTCCATGGGAACTCCGGGCGGGGCAGGCGTGGGCCGTGGGGCAATGAAGAAAGGGCGGGTTGGTGCGGCCGGCTACTGCGCGAAGCTGGCCGCCAGCGAGCCCAGCAGCAGGTTCCAGCCATCGGCCAGCACAAACAGCATCAACTTGAAGGGCAGCGCCACCAGCACCGGCGAGAGCATCATCATGCCCAGCGACATCAGCACACTGGCCACGATCATGTCGATGATCAGAAATGGAATGAAGATCAGAAAACCAATCTGGAACGCGGTCTTCAACTCGCTGGTCACAAAGGCCGGCACCAGCACCCGGAAGGGCACTTCTTCACCCTTGACGGATTCATCAATCTTGGCCAGCTTGGCAAAGAGCTGCACATCGGCCTGCCGGGTCTGCTTGAGCATGAACTCGCGCATGGGCACTTCGGCCTTCACCAGCGCCTGGTCAAAGCCAATCTGATTGGTCGAGTAGGGCTTCCACGCTTGGTCATAGACCTTGTCCAAGGTGGGCGACATCACGAAGAATGTGAGGAACAAGCTCAAACCAATGATGACCTGGTTGGGCGGTGCCGCCTGCGTGCCCAGGGCCTGGCGCAACAACGACAGCACGATGACGATGCGTGTAAAGCCCGTCATGAGCAACAAAATCGCCGGAAGAAACGACAACGAGGTGAAGAACAGCAGCGTCTGGATAGGCACCGAATAGCTGCTGCCGCCTGCCCCCTGCCCCACCATCAAGGGCAAGCTCGGTCCAGCGGGGACGGCGGGCGCCACGGGCTGTGCACTCACCAAAGCAGGCAAGAAGACGACGGCCATCACCGCCAAGCTGACCCACAAGCGGCTGGGTTTATCGTGCATGAGGGCCTCCTGTGGGCTGTTCGCCCCGCCAGCGCGAGATCATCTGCGCCACGGTCGGGGCCTGGGGGTTTTGCACGTCCAGGGGCACACCGAGCGGGGCATCCAGGGTCGCAATGGGCGTGATGCTCTCGCCACCCACCCCCAGCACCAGCCAGCGCTGGGTACTGCCTTGCTGCAGTGACACCACCACCACCCGCTGCGAGGGCGACACCGCCAAGGTATCCACCAGATTGAGCAGGCCACGCTGGCCGGCGCGCACGCCGCCAGCGCGCCGCAGCAACCACAGCGCGAGGGGGATCATGGCCACCACGCCAATGAAGGCGAGCAATGGAGTCAGGGCCTGGTTCATGGTTCAGATCCGGCTCAGGCGGCGCATGCGCTCGCTGGGCGTCACGATGTCCGTCAAGCGGATACCGAACTTGTCATTCACCACCACCACTTCCCCCTGGGCGATCAGAAAGCCGTTGACCAGCACGTCCATGGGCTCGCCCGCCAACGCGTCCAGCTCCACCACCGAGCCTTGCGCCAGTTGCAGGATGTTCTTGATGGGAATGCGGGTGCGTCCCAGCTCCACGGTGAGCTGCACCGGGATGTCCAGGATCATGTTGATGTCATTGCCCGCACCGCCAGCGCCACCCGTGGGCGTGAAGTTGGTGAAGGCTGCCGGCGAGACTTGCTCTGCCGCCTGCGTCACCTCGCTGGCGCACGTGGCGCTGCCGGCCCGTGGAGCCGGTGGAGCCAGTCGCGCCAGTGCGGCTCTCGTCCAGGCAGCCGGCCATGTCGTCTGCTCGGCCTCTTGCGGCAGTTGGCATCAGCTGACATTTGTCGATCTCCCAGCCAGCTCGGATTGGAGCTGGTCAGCAATTCGATCGATCTTGATGGCGTAGCTTGCCGTTCGGCCGTGCCGTAGTGGCAGTCGAACACGGGCACCCCGTCCACCTTGGCCTGGACCATGGGCTCCAGGTCCAGCTCTATGAAATCTCCAGGCTTCAACGCCAGCAGTTGCTCCACCGTGGCGGGCGCCGTGCCCAGCTCGGCCACCAGGTCCACCTCGGCAGACTGGATCTGCTCCTTGAGCAGGTTCACCCAGCGCCGGTCGGGCTCGGTGGAGTCGCCCTGGATGGACGAATACAGCACATCGCGGATCGGCTCCAGCGTGGAGTAGGGAATGCAGAAGTGCGACGGTGCCGGAGGTGTCGCCGATCTCCAGCGTGAAGGAGGTGGCGCACCACGATCTCGCTGGGGGTGGCGATGTTGGCGAACTGCGGTTGCATCTCTGAGCGCTGGTAATCCAGCTCGATGCGGGTAGATGCCCTGCCCAGGCGCCGCTTGTACTCGGTGGAGATCACCTCGACCAGGCGCTGGATCACCCGTTGCTCGGTGGCTGAAAAATCGCGGCCTTCGATGCGGGTGTGGAACTTGCCGGCGCCACCAAACAGCGAGTCGATGACCGCAAACACCACGCTCGGGTCGCAGACGATCAGGCCAGAGCCGCGCAGCGGCCGCACCGAGACGATGTTGAAGTTGGTGGGCACCACGATCTCGCGCAGGAAGGCGCTGTACTTCTGCACCTTGATGCCCCCAATGGAGACCTCAGGGCTGCGTGCGGATCAGGTTGAACAGGCCGACGCGGATGTTGCGGGCAAAGCGCTCGTTGATGATCTCCATCGTCGGCATGCGGCCGCGCACGATGCGCTCCTGGCTGGCCAGGTCGTAGTTGCGCATGCCCCCGGTGGGGCCTCTTCCTGCTCCAGCTTCTGGCTTTCGCCGGTGATGCCCTGCAGCAGGGCATCCACTTCGTCTTGGGACAGGATTTGCTGGTTCATGAGGTGGCGTCTCTGGGGTGGGGCGTGTCAGATGAGCCAGATCACTGAATGATGAAGCTGGAGAACTGCACCGACTTGATCGGGGAGTCATCGAGCGTGTCGTACTGGCGACGCTTCTTCTTCTTGCCGGGCGGCGGGGCCTCTTCGACCTCGTCCTCGTCTTCCAGCTCGATACCCATGGGCAGCACCGCCTGGCGCAGGATCTGGCGCGCCAGCTTCTCCTTGCCCTCGGCGGTGTGCAGCTCTTGCGAGGTCTTGTGCGCCAGCAACATCAGGATGTTGTTGCGGATGGCGGGCATGTAGTCCTTCATCTCGTCAGCCGACTTGGCGTCCTCCACCTGGAAGGTCACACCAATTTGGGCATAGCGGTCGGCCTCGCGGTCCGCCAGATTGACCACAAAGGGGTCCAGCGGCACAAACACCGGCAGCACGGGCTTGTCGTCCTTCTTCTTCTCTTTTTTCTTCTCTTTCTTGGGTGCGGCATGGGCCGCATCACCGCCTTCTTCGGCAGCCGCCGCCTCTGCCTCTGCGGCCTTCTTCTTCATGAAGAAGACCGCGCCACCACCGCCCAGGGCCAGCAGCAGGCCCACCACGGCGAGGATGATGATCGACTTTTTCTTGCCCTTCTTGGGGGCGGCGGAGCTCCTGTCGCCTGCGGCTGCGGCTGCGGGTGCGGACATCGCGGCTCCTTGTTCAAAACACGCTGTGGCTCACCCGCGGGTGCGAGTGGCGCCAAAGCGCTGGACTGGAGCCATTATTGGAAGGAGACCCCCCAGGCGATGCCCCGAAAAGCGGGGCAAAAGACAGCGATGGCGGGACTCAGGCGACCAAATCCACCAAGCTGCGTGGGCGGCCCAGGGGCTGAGCCTGCTGGTGGGCTTCGAGCCCGTTGGCGGCACCATCAGCCCGGCCAAAGGCCTGCGCCAAGGCGGCCAGGGCAGCCGAGGGCTGACGCCCCGCGTCTTGCTGGGCTTGACGCTGGGCGTTGCTCTGGTCTGACAGGCTTGAGCCGGCCAACTGCACACCCACATCACCCAAGGCCTCGGCCAGCGTGGGCAGGGCTTGAGCCAAGGCCTCTCGGGTACTGCTGACATCCGCCCCCAGCTCAATGCGGGCCTGGCCATCGCGCATCGCAATGCGCACCTCGATCGGACCCAGATCACGGGGGTTCAACTCCAGGCGGGCCATCTCCACCCCTTCGGCCACCCAGACGCTGAGCTGCGCGCCCAGGGCCGCATTGAAGGCCTCCGTGC
>JAXHNT010000034.1:0-5464 GCA_034520165.1 Ideonella sp. | reverse complement strand
GGCCAAGACGATGGTGTATCGCCTTTGCGCCTGGAAGAACGCTCAAGCGACGCGGCGGGCCGATGGCAGTATTGGCCCAGTGATTCCGGAGCGGATCTTGACCCGGGCGCCGTCCGCCGAGTTGCGGCCAGACCAGAAAGACCAGGACAGTCTGCCCCCTTACGAGGTGCTGGATGCCATTTTGGAGCGCTACATGGAAGACAACCAGAGCGTGGCCGAGATCATTGCGGCAGGGTTTGCGGCGACGGATGTGGAGCGCGTCACGCGCCTCATCAAGATCAACGAGTACAAGCGACGCCAAGCGCCTATTGGGGTGCGCGTCACTCACCGTGGCTTTGGGCGCGATTGGCGCTACCCCATCACCTCACGGTTCCGTGCTTAAATCGGGCATCCCCTGTTTACGGTTTCACTGTCCTCTGGAGTTTCGTCAATGAAGCAGATCACCGCCATCATCAAACCCTTCAAGCTCGAAGAAGTGCGTGAAGCACTGGCCGATGTCGGGGTGTCAGGCCTGACCGTGACCGAGGTTAAGGGTTTTGGCCGTCAAAAGGGCCACACCGAGTTGTATCGGGGCGCGGAGTACGTGGTGGACTTTCTCCCCAAGGTCAAAGTGGAAGTCGTGGTCAAGGACAGCGATGTGGATCGCTCCATTGAAGCCATCGTCAAGGCCGCGAAAACCGGCAAGATCGGTGACGGCAAGATCTTTGTGATGCCGGTCGAGCAGGTGGTTCGCATCCGCACCGGCGAGACAGACGAATCAGCGGTCTGAAGCTCGTCGCAGCCAGAGAAAGCCCCTTGCGAGGGGCTTTTTTGCGCCTGCACCCAGGGCATCAGATCAGTTGGAAGCGGCCTGTTGAGTTCTGCATGGCGTCAGCCATGCCGTCCAGCAGAGCACGGGCGTCACTTTCGACGCTCAACATGGCGTGCTGGCTGGCATCGGTGAAGCCAGCGGTTTCAGTTTGCGCCAAAAAGCTCAGCAAGCCATCGAAGAAGCCTTGAACATTGAGCAGGCCAATAGGATGCTGGTGATAGCCCAAATGGCGCCAGGTCCAGACCTCAAACAACTCTTCAAAGGTACCGATGCCGCCAGGCAGCGCCACAAAGCCTTGCGAGAGTTCGGCCATGCGTTGCTTGCGCTGATGCATGGTCTGCACCACCACCAATTCGCTCAAGCCTGTGTGTGCAACTTCAAGTGTGAGCAAGCGCTCAGGAATGACGCCCACTACTTCCGCGCCGTTGGCCAATGCGGCATCGGCCACCGCGCCCATCAGGCCGACATTGCCACCGCCATACACCAAGCGCCAACCGCGAGCGGCAATGGCTTCACCCATGAGGTGCGCCTCTCTCCGCCATTGCTCGCCCGCCCCGGGCCGCGCACCGCAGTAGACGCACACAGAGGGCTGAGCTGCAGTAGTGTTGCTCACGCGCTAATTTTCATCCACAGGGCAGACAAAAACAGGCCGCCGCACAGCATGAGTGAGACGAAAACAGCAGCGCTGGCGATGTCTTTGGCGCGGCCAGAGAGTTCATGGTGCTCGAAGCTGACGCGGTCCACCACGGCCTCAATGCCACTGTTCAGCAACTCGACGATCAGGACCAAGGCCACGCTGCTGATCAAGATGGCACGCTGCGTCCAGTCTTGGCCTAACCAAAATGCGGATGGGATCAACACGACAGCCAGCCAAGTTTCTTGGCGGAACGCGCTTTCTCCGCGATAGGCTTTTTGCAGGCCAGACAGGGAGTAGCCTGTCGCGTGAGTGATGCGATCCAGGCCGGTGCGGCCTTTGTGCGGGTTGGTCATCGACGTAAGGACACTAAGGGTTCCGAATTGCTCAGGGCTTGCTTGGTCGCTGGCGCGGCGGGTGGCGCCAGGTAACTAGGCGTGTACCGCAGACAGCATCGTGCCAAAACTGGCGTTGAGAATGCAGGCGGGTCAGTAGGGCGTAGGTCACCACACCCGCCAGCAAGGCGCCAAAGAATGCGGCACCGCTGTGAAAGCCCAAGCTTCGCATCGACACCAGGGCCGGTACGAACCAGAGCCAACTGAGCACATAACGCAGGCTTGCACGCTGCCAGGTGACGCCTCGTCCATCGGTGTCAACCAAGCGAATGTGCCAAGCTTTCATGGCAACGGTTTGGCCACCGTGTGTCCAAAACCATACAAAGTAGAGGCCCAGTACCAAAAACAAAAAAACTTGAAGGCCCAGCGTCCCTTGAAAGTCAGCTTTCATTTGGGTCAAGCCTGCGTAGAGCAGGCCTGAGATCATGAGCACGCCGAACAGCAGCACGCCTTCATAGACGAATGCGCAGAGACGGCGGCTGAGGGCCGGGGTATGTGTAGGATTGCCGTCAGGGCCGCTCAGCCCTGCCACTGCATCAACGGGCGCGTTCACTGTGTTGTTGCGCTCGAAGCAGCGACGGAAGCAGTGGCAGTGGGCTGTATGGCCGCGCCCTGAGCTCCGCGCTGTGGCAACAGGGTCTTGCGGTCTACCATGCCGGGGTTGGCGGTGATCTTAGGCAAGCCGGCCTGTTGATGAGTCGGGCTTGTCGGCGGCTTGGTGATCAATGAGGTGGTTGCGCCGGTGTTGCTGCGGACAACCGTGGGTGCCACTGCACGTGGCGGTGTGGCATTGCTAGGCAGGGCAATGACGACATTGGATTTTTGGACCTGAGCATCCAGAGGCGCTGACCGAGCCGCTTGGTGAGCCGACTGCGATCTCGGTTGAGCAGCATTGCCTGCGGCAAGGGGCTTAGCCCGTGCCGCTAACTCGGCCTTTTTTTCAGCGGACAGAGCCTGATAAGCTTCCCACTGTGCTTTGCGCTGACTATCTGGAAGCTGCTTGGTCTGCTGAAACACGATCCGCGCCTCACTGCGCTGCTGTGGTGTCATTCGAGACCAATCTCGCATGCGGTCGCGAACCCTTTGCTGATCTGCTGCGTCCATGGAAGGAAAGCGGGCGGCGATCTCCAGCCACTTCTGGCGTCTGTCAGCATTCATGCTGGCCCAATCGGCCCGCAGAGGCTGCAAGATCTGCTGTTGGCCCGTACTGAGCCCAGCCCAGTCGGGGCTGGCTTGTGCTGACAGTGGCGCGGCGAGCGCTGGCTGCAGCACCAGGCCGCAAAACAACAGGCCTGTGCAAGTCACCCAGCGGCGCAGGTACCGACCGCTGGATTCACTCAGTGATTTCGCTGGTCTGAACATCTGAGGTCTCAACGGGCGGTGCCTTGAGAAACTCAAGGAATCCTGGGTCTCGGTAGGCGTCGGGAGGCAGCGGATCAGACAGCAGGGCGCTATCTACTTCAACCGCAGCTTGAATTTGAGCGGACTCATGCCACTCATCAATTGCAAACATGCCGACCAACAAAACCATCAAGGGAAGTGCAAATCCAAGGCGTTGCAACCAGGCGCGACCGAGAGGGCCGCCCTGAAGCGCCAAACTAGCTCCCATTGACGAGGTGCCTTGGGCGTCTTGCGCCTGTAGGCGCTGGGCTCGAGCCCGAGCTAACGCTTGTTCGCGGGCGACGCGAAGCCGTTCGTTCACAGCATGGTCGATGACGGCGTTTCGCTCAGTCAGCAGGGCTCCCAGGCGCAAACCCATTCTCGCCTCAACGCCATCAAGGCTATCCGGTCTGAAGTGCCCTGCGGGCCGAGGTGTTTTATTTGCTCTCACAGCGTAATTCCCTTGGCTCGAAGTACTTTCGCCAGTGCTTGAACGGCTCTTGAGCAGTGTGTCTTGACACTGCCTTCGGAGCAGCCCATCACTGTTGCAGTCTCCGCAACGTCCATTTCCTCCCAGTAACGCAAGAGGAAGGCTTCCCGTTGACGACCGGGAAGGCCCTGAACGGCTTCTTCGATTTTTAGCAAAATCTGTTCCCGCCCCACTGTGTCGGCCGCGCTCTCGGCTCCGAGCGTACCTTCGGCGGCCAACATTTCCAGGAGATCGAAATCACCATCTTCCCCGCCGCCTTCGAACTCCGACAGGTTTTGCATCACTGCATTGCGCACTTTTTGGCGCCTGAAGTG
This sequence comes from Ideonella sp., assembly GCA_034520165.1. Classification (GTDB taxonomy): domain Bacteria; phylum Pseudomonadota; class Gammaproteobacteria; order Burkholderiales; family Burkholderiaceae_C; genus Ideonella. The sequence goes on along the minus strand of JAXHNT010000034.1, from coordinate 1,440 downwards.
ATCCATCGTGGCGTTTGAAAGAATGCGCTGAAAGACCAGCGGCAATTCCGCCGCCGGGCGGTCGCCGTACTTTTCGGCTAAACGGATCATGGAGTCCTGAACAATGTCCAGGGCGGCATCCTCGTCTCGCACGGCGAAAAATGTGCGCTTGAAGGCGCGCTTTTCGGTGCTTTTGAGGAAATCCGTGAGTTCTTTATCGGTGGCCAAGGCGAACAATTGCTCGGGTCAAGCCCGAAAGACTGTCGCATTATGTCACCCGAATTCGGGTAAGCACTGCAACAGTGCGATAATGCTGCTTCGCACAATTTGCGATCAGGGTCTCAATCCGTCCCGACCAAGGGACTAGGTAGTTGTTGACGTGCAGGCTCCGAGTCCGCCCCACAAGGGTGCGAGGAGGGGCACCGAAGGTTTTTCGTCAGAGAAATTCACAGAGGTTCGAAAATGGACATGTCTGCCGCGGATATCAAGCGTGCCGCTTTGGCACAGCCGCAAAATTCTTCCCCCGCCACCACCGCTCAGGAGCCCAACGGCTCCCAAATTCTCGTTCGCTGCTTGCAAGCCGAAGGGGTTAAGTTCATCTGGGGTTACCCAGGCGGATCGGTGCTCTACATCTACGATGCGCTCTACCAGCAAGACACGATTCAGCACGTGTTGGTGCGCCATGAGCAGGCTGCTGTGCATGCCGCCGACGGCTATGCGCGCGCAACAGGCGATGTAGGTGTTGCCCTGGTGACTTCCGGCCCGGGTGTGACCAATGCCGTGACCGGCATTGCGACGGCCTATATGGACTCCATTCCGATGGTGATCATCACCGGTCAGGTGCCGACCCCAGCCATTGGCCTAGACGCCTTCCAAGAGTGCGACACCGTGGGCATCACGCGCCCCATCGTCAAGCACAACTTCTTGGTCAAGGACGTTCGCGACCTGGCCTTGACACTCAAAAAGGCTTTCCACATTGCTCGTACGGGCCGTCCTGGCCCGGTCGTGGTGGACATCCCCAAGGATGTGTCGCTGAGCAAGACGCCATTCCACTACCCCGAACAGGTGGAGATGCGGTCCTACAACCCCGTCAAGAAGGGGCATGGGGGCCAGATCCGTAAGGCGGTTCAGTTGCTGTTGCAAGCTCGTCGCCCCTACATCTACACCGGCGGTGGCGTGATCTTGGGCAATGCCACAGCCGAGTTGCGCGAACTGTGCGACTTGCTGGGCTACCCGGTTACCAACACGCTGATGGGGCTGGGCAGTACGCCGTCTAGCGACCCCAAGTTCCTGGGCATGCTGGGCATGCACGGTACTTATGAAGCCAATATGACCATGCAGCACTGCGATGTGCTTTTGGCCGTGGGGGCGCGTTTCGATGACCGTGTGATTGGCAACCCCAAGCACTTCGCGTCGGTGGAGCGCAAGATCGTTCACATCGACATCGACCCTTCCTCAATT
>JAXHNT010000036.1:0-11377 GCA_034520165.1 Ideonella sp. | reverse complement strand
CGTGAGCTGCGACGTACCAACGTCGAGTTGAAGCATCAGATCGCCCAACGATTGCAGACCGAAGACGAATTGATTCAAGCGGGCAAGTTGGCGGTGTTGGGTCAGATGTCAGCAGGGATCTCGCATGAAATCAACCAGCCTTTGACGGCCCTGCGCGCTTTGTCTCGTAACACGCAATTGCTCTTGGGCCAAGGTCGCACCAACACGGTGGCCGACAATCTTAAGCTGATTGATGACATGGTCGAGCGCATGGCCAGCATCACCCGTCAACTGAAGACCTTTGCGCGCAAAGCCGAGAGCGCCAACGCGCCCATCTCTTTGCTAGGCGCGGTGCGCAACACCATGCTGTTGCTGGAGCACCGCTTGAGAATAGAGGGTGTGAGCGTGAACGTTGACGTGTCGGAGAGTTTGCGTGTGCACTGTGACGCCAATCGGCTGGAGCAAGTGTTGGTGAACCTCTTCAGCAATGCGCTGGATGCCATGAGCAGCGCGCCGCAGAAAGTACTGGATGTATCGGCCGCACCTGCGCAGCCCCTCCGAACGTCTGAGCGTTCGGTGCCCCCACGGGTGTTGGTGCAGGTTCAAGACAGTGGGCCTGGCATGCCGGAGGCCGTGAGGGCCCGCTTGTTCGAGCCGTTTTTCACCACCAAGCCGGCTGGACAAGGCTTGGGTCTTGGTTTGGTGATTTCCTCGAAAATCATTCATGAGTTCGGGGGCACCTTGCGGGCACACGCCCGTGATGATGTGGCGGATGACGGCCAGCCCGGCATGGTGTTTGAGTTTGACTTGGAAGTGGCAGCAGATGTTTGAAGGCTATCGCGTCTTGTTTGTCGAAGATGACCCGCCAGTGCGGGCCAGTCTGACGCAAACCCTGGAGTTGGAAGGCTTGACCGTCGAGGCTTTTGCCTCGGCAGAGGCGGCACTGCCGCACATTCAAGCCGGAATGCAGGCGATTGTGATGACCGATGTCCGCTTGCCGGGCATGGATGGGCTGGCCTTGTTGGACCATGTGCAGCAGGTCAATGCGGGTGTACCTGTGGTGCTGGTGACGGCCCATGGCGACGTTGCGATGGCGGTGCGGGCCATGCGCGCAGGTGCCTACGACTTCATTGAAAAGCCCTTTGCACCCGAGCGCTTTGTGGACACGGCCAAGCGCGCGCTGGAGAAGCGTGTGTTGCGGGTGGCGGTGGATGAGCTGCGTGCCCAACTCAACCAGCGCAGCGGCATTGAGGCCGTGCTGTTAGGCCATTCACCGGCCATGCAGCAGGTGCGGCGCCAGATTTTGAACCTGGCCGACACCTCGGCTGATGTGATGATCTTGGGCGAAACCGGCACCGGCAAAGAGCTGGTGGCGCGCTGTTTGCACGACCACAGCCACCGTCGCGACAGACACTTTGTGGCCATCAATTGCGGCGGTCTGCCAGAGTCTTTGTTTGAGAGCGAGCTGTTTGGGCATGAGCCAGGCGCGTTCACGTCGGCGGGCAAGCGGCGCATCGGCAAGATTGAGTTTGCCAATGGGGGCACGCTGCTGCTTGATGAGATCGAGACCATGCCCGTGGCCTTGCAGATCAAGCTGCTGCGCATCTTGCAGGAGCGCAAGATAGAGCGGCTGGGGTCCAACGAGGAGGTGCCCGTCAACGTCCGGGTGATCGCCGCCACCAAGGCGAACCTGCGGGACCTTTCTGAGCAAGGAAAGTTCCGAGGCGATCTCTACTACCGTTTGAATGTGGCGGTACTTCACCTGCCGCCGCTGCGCGAGCGGCGCGAGGACGTGCCGCTTTTGTTCGAGCACTTTGTGGCCCAGGCCAGCGCGCGCTACGGGCGTGAAGCGCCCGAGCTGAGTGCACAGCGACTGCGCGAGCTGATGGCCCATGACTGGCCCGGCAATGTGCGCGAGGTGCGCAATGCGGCTGACCGCTTTGTGTTGGAGTTGTCAGGGACTGAAGGAGCGACTCCGCATGCAGAGGCGGCGCCCACCCTGGCTCAACAAATGGACCTGGTGGAAAAGACTTTGATCGAGCAAGCCCTGCGCCGCAGTGGCGGCAAGGTGCCGGCGGCGATGGAGCTGTTGGGGACACCCAAGAAAACGCTGTACGACAAGCTGCATCGCCACGGCATTGAGCTGGAGCGCTTTCGCTGATCAGCGGTAGCTTGCTGGGTCGGAGGAGTCCGTGGGTTTGGCGATCACGCGCTTGAAGGCCTCGCTCATAGGCTGCTGTAAGTTCAAGCCTTTGGGCGGTACGGGCGACTGGAACCAGCGCTGATAGATCGTGAAGATCTCGCCCCGGCGGTAGAGGTCTGTCAGCACACCATCGACCAGCGCCTTGAAGGGGGCGTCGTCTCGGGGCAGCCCAATCGCATAGGGCTCAACGCTGTAGGCTTCGTCTGAGATCAGGTACTCCGATGGTTGAGAGCTGGCCGCCAGCAAGCTGCGCAGCAACACATCGTCCATGGCAAAGGCCACGGCGCGGCCAGTTTGGACATGTCGGAAAGCGTCGCCGTCATCCAAGCCGACCAAAATCTTCATATCGAGCTTCTGGCTTTGATTGACGTGGTGCAGGTATTGGATGCTGGTGGTAGCGATGGTGGAGACCACGGGTTTGCCGCGCAGGTCCTCCAGCGTGCGGACGTCTGCTTCCCGACGAGAAAGCAATCGGCTCTCGGCCAGGAAGGTGGTGATGGAAAAAGCTTGGTTGCGTTGCCGCTCAGCCGTGTTGGTGGTGACGCCGCAGACAAGTGTCCACCATGCCATTGGCCACCAAGCGGGGCATGCGAGTGGCGGAGGTCACTGCAATCAACTTAACCTCAAGGTCGGGCATGTCCAAGCGCCTTTTGACCTGATCCACCACGCGCAAGCACAGGTCCATCGAGTAGCCTACGGGCTTGAGCTTGGCATCGAGGTAGGAAAACGGCACGGAGCTCAGGCGATGGCCCAATACGATCACGCTGGTGTCGCGCACCTTGCGCAGGGTGGGGGAGTCCGCGGGACCACTGGGCTGGCCTTGAGCCAAGACGGCCGCTTGCAGAACTAGGCCCAACACCAGCCCTGAGCCTCCGAGCCACAGTCTGCGAACGGCGGCGGTCTTGAAGGGGGCACGGGGAACGAGGTGGGGGTACTTCGGCATGATCAGTCCGAATTGTGTCAAAAAGCCACCGCCTTTTCCCCTGGGCATGTGCGGATGGCTCTGAGGGAATTCGGCGACACTGCTGACCTATTGCCGAGAGACCGACATGAACTACCCCGATTACGACGCCCAATCTCCCATCACCCCACTCGACGCTGCAGAGCTAGACGCCCTGGACGAAACATTGGTGAACTTGCCCCAAGACGGCGTGATGACCTTGGATGGTCTGGATGGCTATTTGACGGCGCTGCTGGTGGGGCCGACGGAGGTTTTAGCGACGCTGCCTACCGCGCAATGGTTGCCGGTGATCTGGGGCGGAGATGCAGAAGACGAGACTGCGGCCCCCTTTGCCAGCAATCGCCAACGCAAGAACACCGTGGTTGCCGTGCTACGCCACCTTCGGCACTTGGCCGCCCAGTTAGCGACAGACTTGGATCGGTGGGAGCCGATCTTTAGTGTGGCCGAGCAAGGGGAGCGCGAGTGGGCAGACGCCAGTGATTGGTGCGCGGGTTTTTTGCAGGCGGTGGACTTGCGCCAAGAGGCTTGGGGAGCGGTGTGGGATTCGGCCGACCCTGGGGGCCCAGCTCGCACCTTTGCTGCAGTTGGGCGGTGGACTAGGTGATGAGGGCGACGATGAAGCCGAGGACGATCTGAGTGACCCGGAGACCGTGGACACCCTGAGCCGCATGGTGCCCGAGGCGGTGCTGGCCTTGCATGCGCATTTTCGCGTAGCACCCTGAGCGCCGGTGTTGTCCAGGAGTCACCAGTTGGCGGTATGAGATTTTCTGCCTCCGGAGGTTCGGTCAAGCATTCACGCTCACCTCGTGCCCGTCAAACATCACCTTTTGCCCGGCGCGGATCTTGCAAGTCTTGCGGGTTTCAAGCAGGTTATCCACCAGCACCAAGCCTTCAGCGATGACGGCACGAGCTCGGCCGCCACTCTCGACCAAGCCTGTGGCTTTGAGCAGGGCGTCTAAGGCGATGTAATCGCCGCGTAGGGTCAAGTCCAGTTGCTTCATGCCTAGATTGTCGCAGGCCGTTCAGCCGTGCTTCAGCGCTGTCAAATGCTGAAGCACGGCCCCTGCCTTTATTGGGCTAAGCCAAGGGTGTACTTGCCTGACGTGCTACCAACACCGCCGCTGTAGTAGCGGACACGCACAATCCAGGTCACCGCAGCGGTGCCTGTGTTGGTGCGCGTGATGGTGTCCACAGCCCCAGTGCCAGCGGTGGCGCTCGCCAGTTGCGTGCCACTGCTGTTGTAGAGGTAGAGGTCGTAGTCCGAACTGGCATTGGGCGTCAGCTTGGCCGTCAACGTCTTGCCCGCGCCCACCGTGAGCTTGAAGTAGTCAGTGTCTGTGGTCCTGCCGATGGTGCCGTTGACCGTGACAGGTGTGGCGCTGATCAACTGAGCTGTCGCCAAGGTATTGTTCGACTCCACTTCGTTGATGGTGTTGGCGGGCGGTGGTGTGACGCCGAGCGCAGCGTTGACCGCTGCCAGCGCATCCACAATGCCCGTACCGCATTGGTTGCAGGAAGCCGGAAAGGCCCGCGCAGAAGATTTAATCAGGCTCTCGACTTGATCGGGCGGGCGTTAAGGTGGGCTTGACCGACAGCATCAAGGCGGCCACTCCGGCCACATGCGGCGCGGCCATGGATGTGCCTTGGTAATAGGCTGTGGAATCCGCTCCGGGCGTCGAGGTTCCGGAGTTCAATGTAGACAATACGCCATTCGTGGTGCCTGAGCTCATGTTGCCACCAGGGGCAGCCACATCGACCAAAGCACCGTAGTTCGAGTAGCTGGCTTTGCCCCCGTTACGGCCCGTGGCCGCAACGGTGATCACGCCACTGCAACTGGCCGGTGAAAAACCAGAGACATTGGCGTTGGAGTTGCCGGCGGCCACCACGATCACCGTGTTGCGGCTGCGCGCGTTGTTGATCGCGTTCTGTGTGGTGGTGTCGCAAGCACCACCGCCGCCCAAGGACATATTGATCACACGCGCCGGATTGGCATTGGCGGGCACACCGCTGACAGTGCCGCCAGACGCCCAGATGATGGCGTCAGCGATGTCGGAGGTGTAGCCACCGCACTTGCCCAAGACTCGGGCATTGGACACCTTGGCACCGAAGGCCACGCCCGCCACGCCGCTGCCATTGTTGGTCACGGCTGCGATCGTGCCAGCCACATGGGTGCCGTGCCAACTGGATGTGGTGGCCGGGCGTCCAGCGCCGCACTCGCCTGCGGATGTCCAGTCCCCTGGGTCGCTGGGATCGCTGTCGCGTCCATTGCCATCATTGGCGACGGACAGGTTGCTGATGAAGTCATACCCCGGCCGCAGATTGGCGACCAGGTCCGCATGGGGGCGAATGCCGGTGTCGATGACCGACACCACCACGCCACTGCCTGTGCTCTTGTCCCAAGCGCTCGGCAAGTTCAGGCCGCCGGTGGGTTCGAAGTAGTGCCACTGACTGTTATAGCCAGGGTCATTCGGAGTGAGCAGCGGCTGCATCAATCGGTCTGGCTCAGCATACTCAACGGCTCGATCAGCCGCCTTGATGCTCTTGGCCAATTGCCGTGCTGTATCAAGGTCGATGGCCCGATCTAGCTTGAGCACATGAGCGCCCAAGGCATTGGTGCGAAACCACTGCATTTGAATGCCTTGGCGCTGAACAGCTTCGTGGGCCAGGGCCAGAGCCTGCGGGGAACCATCCTTGGCGGCCAGCGCTGACTTCTTGTACTTGATGATCAGTTGCTGGGTGGTTTCGACCGTGGGTTCTGTGGCTGAGGCTTCTGGTGCTTGCGCAGCAAAGCTACTGGGCGCAAAGGCGCAAGCCGCAGCCAATGCAACAGGCATCCAGGTCAAAAAAACGAGAGGTTCTTTCGCATGCTCACTCCGTGGGTTAAGTGGGAGGGTTAATGAGATCGCCTTCATGAGGCTCGGCGATCATCGTGACCGATTCCACGGAGTGCAAGGCTCAATATGCGTTAACTCGCTATAGTTTGAAAGCACTTGTTGCTCTGGGTGTCAAATCTTGAGCGCCCCCTTGAATACCCTACAGGGTTAACCATTGAATGACCTAGCGCTTTTGCTGAGCGTGCCACTGTTCAATGGCTGACAGCATGACGGCGACATGGCCTTCGGGCTTCATGCTCACATGCCTGGCCATGATCTTGCCATCCGGTGAGATGGCATAGGAAATGCGGTCGGCGACGCCCAGCATGAGGCTGGCGTCATAGGCCTTCATGATCCGACCGCCTGCGTCCGCCGCCACAGCAAATTTGTTGCGGCAGGCTTCTATCGAGAAGCGTTTCAGGGTGTCAATGTCATCGTTGGACATGCCGATGACCGTGGTGTTCAGCGACTGAAACTTGGGGGTGGCCTCGGCAAAGAGCTGTGCCTCCACGGTGCAGCCACTAGTGAAGGCCTTGGGGTAAAAGAACAGCACGACAGGCCCCTTTTTTAAAGCATCCTGCAGCGCAAACGACGAACTCTTGCCGCCCAAAGCGGACTCAGCCTGGAACATGGGCGCTGGCGCTCCCACGGGCAGCGCTGCCCAAGCGATGGGGCTCAGCAAAGCAAGGGACAAGCCCAGCACTGATTTGATTTGCATCGAACTCTCCAACTCACAAGGTCTCAAGGTGTGTCGAGCTTGAGTGTCATTTTCATGAACTCCAGCATGGCATAGAACTGAAAGTCGGCATTCTCTTTGCGCCGAAACCCGTGGCCCTCGTTCTCCGCCAGCAAGTACCACACGGGCGTTCCGTTGGATCTCGCCTTGACGACGATCTGCTCTGCCTCTGTCCAAGGTACTCGTGGGTCGTTACGACCCTGAATGACGAACAAGGGTTTGCGGATCTTGTGCGCATTGCTCAGAGGTGAGATGGCCTCCAGGTGGGCGCGCATGGCGGGGTCTCTCTCGTCTCCGTACTCCACGCGGCGCAAATCTCGCCGATAGCTCTCGGTGTTCTGCAAAAAGGTGACAAAGTGAGAAATGCCGACCACATCGATGGCACCAGCAATGCGGTCTGCGTAGTGGGTGCTGACCGCTAAGCTCATGTAGCCGCCATAGCTGCCGCCCATCACCACAACCCGGGAGGCATCCAACTGCGGCTGCTTGGCGATCCAGTCCAGCAAGGCACCAATGTCTTTGACGGAATCTTCGCGCTTGAAGCCGTTGTCGAGGGTGAGGAAGGTCTTGCCATAGCCGCTGGAGCCTCTCACATTTGGCTGGATGATGGCCATGCCCATTTCTTCAACCAGATAGCTCATTCGTCCGAGAAAGCCGAACGTGGCTTGTGCTTCTGGCCCGCCATGGATGTTGATCAGCACGGGGCGCTTGCCGGTGAATTTGGGGGGCGGTGTGGTCAGCAGCCCGGAGATCGTCAGGCCGTCGAAGCTGGGCCACCGCACAATCTGCTGACGCGCAAACTGGCTGGCATCTATGCCGGCAGCGGCTTGTGCTTCGGTCCACTTCGAAATGGTCTTGCTCTCAGGGTTCAGGACATAGAGTTGGCCAGGGCCACCAGCACCATTGACAGAGAACAGCAAGTCACGGCTGCCGGGTCTGAAGCGCACGTCACCCACGCTGCCGTTGGGCAGTTCAGGCAGGCTGAGTTCCTTCAGTGTTTGGGTGTCGAAGACGCGCAGGGTGCCGAGCCCGTCTTCATTGGCCCGCACGGCGAGCCAGCGGCCATCGCGAGAAGCGTCTCCTCCATTGACATCCCAGGGGATGTGCCCGGTGATGCGGCTCAGTACCAGGGTATCAAGCCGGAGTTGCTGCAGTTCACGGAACTCACCCGAGCGGTCGGTGACCACGAAGAGAGATGCATCGTCTGCCGCAAAGCCCGCTGCCAGATGCACCGCTTTGGCTTGACCAGGAGCAGGCAGAACTTGCCGCTGTTGCCCTGTGCTGATGTCCATCAGCCACACTTCGGATTCATTGGCGGATCGGTAGCGCGTCAGAGCCAACTGACGGTTGTCGTGCGAGGCACTCGCGACGCCCCAGCCGCCACCCGGCAGTTCAGCCAGCAGTTGCCGTTGCTCGGGCTGCAAAGGGTTCAGCATCCAGATTTGCGTGTTGACGCTGGCTCGGCTGCCGCCAGCCGCTGTCTTGTCCAATGGCACGGTGGTGTGGATGAGTCGGCTGGCTTGTCCTGCCCGTGGGTGCAGCCAAATCTCAAAGTTATGGCGCTGAGTCGGGTCGGTGAGTTGCACCGCTTGGGCGGAGCCCTCATGGAAGCGGAAAAGCTGTGTCACTTCGTTGCCGCCTGAGGCGCGCTCAAACACGATGTACGCGCCAGCCATCGGCTCGTAGCTTGCGCTGCTGATCGGCTCTGTGCTCTCAATCACGGGCTTGAGGGCGCCCATTGGGCCGTCAAGCTTGAAAACCTGCGGCAAGCTGGCCCCGGCGGGCCGGTGCGATACCAGCACCTCACGCCCTTGGGGGTGCCAGTCCAAGAAGGCATGGCCCCTGAAGTCTGTGTAGCGCTCAACCTGCTTGACCAAAGACAGTGGGATGGGGGGAATGCCTTCGGTGCGCAACTGTGCATTAGGCTGCAAGACACCGCCTGTCGAGGACGGCGTCCAATGGGCGCACCCCGCAGCCAAGCTGGCAAGGAGTACGGCGGCGTAGCGTGTGAAGCTCAGGGACATCATGCAGGGCTCGCTGAAGAAGGGTTCACGACTGTAGCGCCAAGCCAGAAGGGCTGCTGTCACAGTGGTTGGCGCTAGGATGTCGTGCTTTGACTGAAGGATATTGCCCACCATGGCTGCTGCAAACTTGCTTGCCCTGATCGATGACATTGCCACCATCTTGGACGATGTGGCGGTGTTGACCAAAGTCGCTGCCAAGAAGACTGCGGGGGTGCTGGGTGATGATTTGGCCCTGAACGCGCAGCAGGTTGCTGGCGTCCAGGCCGACCGCGAGTTGCCGGTGGTCTGGGCCGTTGCCAAAGGGTCCTTGCTGAACAAGGTCATCTTGGTGCCTGCCGCCTTGGCCATCAGCGCTTTTGCGCCCTGGCTGGTCACGCCGTTGCTGATGGTCGGGGGCGCGTTTCTTTGTTACGAAGGCTTTGAGAAGCTGGCCCATCGCTACTTGCACAAGCCCGAAGACGACGAAGCCCATCATGCTGCGCTGACGCAGGCTGTGAGCAATCCCGACCTTGATTTGGTCGCCTTCGAGAGAGACAAGATCAAGGGTGCAGTGCGCACGGATTTCATCCTGTCTGCCGAGATCATCGCAATCACCCTCGGCACGGTGGCCAGCCAGCCCATGCAGACGCAGTTCTATGTGCTGGCCCTGGTGGCCATGCTGATGACCATCGGTGTGTATGGCCTGGTCGCTGGCATCGTGAAGCTTGACGATGCCGGCTTACACTTCAGTCAAAGGTCCAGCGCAGCGGCGCAAGCAGTGGGCCGCTTCTTGCTGGTCTTGGCCCCTTGGCTGATGAAGGCCTTGGCTGTGGCGGGTACGGCGGCCATGTTCTTGGTGGGGGGGGGCATCTTGATCCACGGCATTGCGCCGCTGCATCACCTCATTGAGCCACTCGGTGGTGTGGTGGGCCTGCTGGCAGAGGGCCTGGTGGGTGTGGTGGCAGGCGCCCTGGTCTTGGCCGCCGTGACCTTGGTCCAGAAGCTCCGCGCTCAGGGCCAGTTGATCAGGCCCTAGTCCAGCCGCAGTCGCGCTTCGTACAGGCGCACATAGGCAGGCTTGCAGGCCTGTGCGACCTGCAAGCCTTGGCCCGAGAGCTTGGGTTGCCGCAGCCGCCAGGGCTCGAAGCCGGTGGAGCGCCACACGGCGTCATACCAGTGCGGTGCCCAGATGCCGTCGCTGGGCCTTGGCCCCGCCGGCCAGGACAACATGCTGGGCATGAAGGCGATGCCCAGGTGATGGCAGAGGGTTTGGAGATAGGCGCTTGGCTGCCGCAGAAAATCGTCTGCGTCGATGACCAAGGGGGCGTGGCCTTGCTGCGCCGAGATGGCCTCAAAGAGCGTCACTTGCTGCAACACACCAATGTCCTTTGGGGTGACCTCAGCGCGCGACTTCAAGTAGGACGCCACGACTTGGTCTGGGGCTCGGATCAGCAAGACATTGGTCAATCCAAGAACCCAATCCACGTCCATGCCCGGTAGCAGGTGGTGGGTCATGTGTTTTTGATACCAGACCGGTTTGGCCTCTGGGGCAGGGCCATGCAGGGTGTTGACCACCGCGCGCCAGTCGGTTTCACCGTCAGCCAGGATCTCTGCTCGACCGGGGTGATCTAAGCCGGTTTGAGCCAGATAAGCAGCATACAGAGGCTCGTCAATGACAGCGCAATCGGGGCGATTCTCCCAGGCCCGCATCATGGCGGTGGAGATGTTGCGCGGTCCGCTCCACATGGCTAAGCGCAGGGTCATGCGCGGGCTCCCTCGGCGCACTGACGAGCCGCTTGCACCTGAGCGGTCTGGGCCACATCGCGCTGCACCAAGTCTTTGTAGAGCGATTGCAGGCGTTGCACCATAGGGCCGGGCAGGCTGCCTGTGAGCACTCGGCCATCCACTGCTTTGACGGGCACCACACCGGCAAAGGTGCCCGTGCAAAACGCTTCATCGGCTCCATACACCTGAGTGAGACTGAAGTTTCTCTCGAAGACGGGGATGCCAGCCTCTTTGCAGACATGGATCACATTGGCCCGGGTGATGCCCCCGAGGCAGTAGTCGCCGGTGCTGGTCCAGACCTCGCCCTGGCGAAGAATAAAGAAGTGTGTAGAGTTGCAGGTCGCCACAAACCCGTGGGGGTCCAGCATCAGGGCTTCATCTGCGCCTGCCGTGGTAGCTTGAATACAGGCCGTGATGCAGTTCAGCTTGCTGTGGCTGTTGAGCTTATAGATTCGGCCCGATAAAGCTTGAAATTCATGAATCCGCCCCCAAGTGATTGGGATGGAAAAAGAAGACGCAAGATTTCAAGCGTTGGAGCAATTACACGAGAGACGCAAACAAGTCGTGAGGTTGCACAAAAAAGGTATCAAGGTCATGCAGATTGTGGGCATGACGGGGCTGAAACTTACCCGACGGTTCGCAGCGCGATTGACCTGTTTGAAGCAGGGGGTTGGGCGGCAGTGCGGCCGGGCTTGCGAGGGCGCAATCGGGGCGATGGGCGGGTGCTCAGCGAGGCGCAAGAAAAGAGCGTGCAGCGCATGATCATTGACCAGCGGCCCGAGCAGCTCCAAAAATGGACTTCAGTCTGTGGAGTCGGGCGGCGGTGGGCCAACTCAT
>JAXHNT010000044.1:0-7456 GCA_034520165.1 Ideonella sp. | reverse complement strand
GTATACTTCGTTCAGTTCACGTATTGCTGCTTGTCATAGTGGTTGACCAGGGAGACGATGCGCGCCGCTGGGGTCATGCGCTCTTGCGGGCAGCCCGACGGAAAGCCCGAGCCATCGGCCATCTCATGGTGCTGCGCCAGCACCAGCAGGCTGCCAGCGGTGAGCCCCATGCGGCGCCCTAGTGCAATGCCTTGGGCCACGTGGTCGCGGTAGAGGCTTTGTTCGGCTGTCGTGAAATTGTCTTGTTGCCAACGCAGACGGTCTGGCAGGTTCAGCTTGCCAATGTCATGCAGCAGCGCGCCGGTACCCAGGTCCATCAGCTCGTGGTCGGGCCAACCCAGGTGCTTGGCCAGCAGCAATGAGAGTACGCTGACGTTCATGGCATGGGCGGCGCCACGGTCGCTATGGGTGTCGCCCAGCACTCGCAGGCAGAGTTCGGCGTCGCCGATCAGCATTTTGTCCAGCAGGGCGCGGGTCAGTTGATGGCTGCTGTCTCGGGCTGCTTGGGGCGCGGTGAGCGCCTGGTCGTTGACCTGCTTGAGGGCTCGGCAGGCCTCGCTGAATTGTTTCTCGCACAGGCGCTGGGACGCCTCTTGCGCGGTCAGGGTTTTGGCATGAAGCCGGCTGGGCGTTTCGGGCTCAGGCTCTGCCTGGGTCACGGCGAGGGCGGACAGGTCGATGGCGGTATCCGTCACCCGCTCGGGTGCGTTGTGGGAGGCATCGCTGCGGGCGGTATCCCAGCGGACATGGCTCAGCCCAAGGCTGCGCACGGTGTCGATCTGCTCTTGCGAGCTGATTTTGAAACTGGACAGCGGGAAGGGGTGGGACATCCACCCAAGGTCGAGGTGGATGAACATCCCCACGCGCAGATCCTCAACAGGAACTTTGGCGGTCATGATGGTGCTCAAGTCAGGCCTTCCGCAGAGATGTGCGAGAAGATCTGCCCCTGTTGTCGGCTGTTGAATGGGGTGACTTGACACCCGACTTTGGGGGGTGTCGTCCCTTCAGCGTCGGACTTGAGTGCCCAAGTACCGTTTCCGCCAGAAAAACAGGCCCAGTCCAATGCCCACACAAAGCATCAGGCCTAGGGCCACAAAAAAGCCGGCGCTGCTGTGGATGAGCGGGAGCGCATCGAAGTTCATCCCAAAGATGCCGGTGATCAGGTTCAGCGGCAAAAAAATGGCGGTCAGCACCGTCAGGGTGCGCATGATGTCGTTGGTGCGGTTGCTCAGGGCTGAAAAGTGCATCTGCACCGCCGCTTCGGCGGACTGCTCCAGGCGCCGCACGTGGCTGAGCACGCGCTCGATGTGCTCCAGCACGTCGCGCGAGCGCACGCGCAGCAGCTCACGATCGCGGCGCTTGGCGGCATCTGCTTCCAGCGGCCATTCGTCCAGGGCGTCGATCCACTCCTGGATGGCGCTGCGCTGGTCTTCGCAGGTGTCTTCCAGCAGGTGCAGCGCATTGCGCGACTCGAGCAGGATCTGCCAGTCGTCGAAGCGGCTGCGCGGGTCCAGCAGCTCGTGCTTGCAGCGTCGTCGAGTTGGCGAGTCAGCAGGCGGCGCAGCTCCAGGTAGCTGTCCACCATGTGGTTGACCATGCGCAGCATCAGGTCGGCCGGGCTGGTGGGCAGGCGGGCGCTGCCGCGCAGGTCGCCGGCGTCGTGAGCAGTGCTGCCACAGCCGCTGCGGCAAAGTAGCTCGCGCACGTGGCAGTCGGCCGGGTGCACGCGTGAGCAGCACGCTGGTCGAAGATCGCAAAGCCCACCGGGACTGGTGTCGATGCGCGTGCAGCGCCGCTTGCAGCGCCCAGTGTCGTGCCGTGCGGGCTCGTCGAGCGTCCTTGAGCTGCCGCTGCCGGGCGCCGCCGCCAAGCGCCGAAAGACCAGCATGTCGTACCACGAGGTGTAGTCGAAGTGGCGAGGGCAGCTGGTCGTTGAGCAGGTCGGCTGACGTGCAGGTCGACCAGGCTGGCCGCCAGCCCAGCGGCTGCAGCGCTGCCTGCACGTCGGCCAAGTGTCGACCTCGAACTCGCGTGCGGCGCGCTGCCCAGCCACAGAAAGCCTGTCGTCCGGCAGAGTCCTCCGGCAGCTCGCCCAGCTCCAGTGAAGCCTGTCCGGGCTGACATCGGAAGACGCGCATCGGACGACCGTCAGTCCTGCGCGCAGCAGGCGCGCGGCTTCCAGCGCGAAGTAGCTCAGCACACCGTCGGCACCTGCGCGCTTGAAGGCCAGCAGCGATTCCATCATCACCGCGTCGTGGTGCAGCCAGCCGTTGGCCGCGGCGGCCTTGAGCATGGCGTACTCGCCGCTGACCTGGTAGGCGAAGGTGGGCACGCGGAACTCGTCCTTCACGCGGCGCACGATGTCCAGGTAGGGCATGCCGGGCTTGACCATCACCATGTCGGCGCCTTCGGCGATGTCCAGTGCCACTTCGCGCAGCGCTTCGTCGCTGTTGCCGGGGTCCATCTGGTAGACCTTCTTGTCGGCCTTGCCCAGGTTGCCGGCCGAGCCCACGGCGTCGCGGAAGGGGCCGTAGAAGGCGCTGGCGTACTTGGCGCTGTAGGCCATGATGCGGGTGTGGATCAGGCCCTGCGCTTCCAGCGCCTGGCGGATGGCGCCGATGCGGCCGTCCATCATGTCGCTGGGCGCGACGATGTCCACGCCGGCCTCGGCCTGCACCAGGGCCTGCTGCGTCAGCACGGCCACGGTCTCGTCGTTGAGGATGTAGCCCGTGTCGTCGAGCAGGCCGTCCTGGCCGTGGCTGGTGAAGGGGTCCAGCGCCACGTCGGTCAGCACGCCCAGCTCCGGGAAGCGGCGCTTGAGCTCGCGCACCACGGTGGGCACCAGGCCGTCGGGGTTGGTGGCTTCGCGGCCGTCGGGCGTCTTCAGCGCGGCGTCGATCACCGGGAACAGCGCCATCACCGGAATGCCCAAGCGCACACAGTCCTCGGCCACGGGCAGCAGCCGGTCCAGGCTCAGGCGCTCAACGCCCGGCATGCTGGAAACGGGCTCGCGCCGCTGTTGGCCATCCAACACGAAGACGGGCAGGATCAAGTCTTCGGAGCGCAGATGATGCTCGCGCACCATGGCGCGGCTGAAGGCATCACGGCGCAAACGGCGCGGGCGGCTGGCGGGGAAGGCGGGCGGAGTCGGCACGGCGAGTTCCTGTTGTTCTAGGGGGGTGGCTGCGGCAAGCGCCGCGAACTGTGCATTTTGCGGGGTGTTTGCTGACTGCGGGCATGTCCTGCAGTGTTAAAGTGACCTTTGAGTGGTGCCCGTGAGGGCGAGCTCCCTGCTTTTCCTCCCTGAGCAGGTGCCTTTACGTGATGACAGCGTCAAGGCTTTTCAGCCCAGGCCTTTATGGCCTGGGCTCTTTCTTTTGTGGCCCTTGTTTTTTGGTCGCTCTCTGATCTAAGCCGCAGCCTGCGGCCCCTCATAATCTGGGCATGAGCACAAGCTATCTCTGGATCAAAGCCTTTCACATCGTCTTTGTGGCGAGTTGGTTTGCGGGCTTGTTCTACCTGCCGCGCATCTTCGTGAACTTGGCCATGGTGCCGCAGGAGTCGCATGCTGAGCGCGAGCGTTTGCTGTTGATGGCGCGCAAGCTGTCGCGCTTTGCGCTGATCTTGATGGTGCCCGCGCTGCTGCTGGGCTTGGCCTTGTGGTGGATGTTGGGTTGGAGTGTGGGCGGCTGGATGCATGCCAAGCTGGCGCTGGTGGCCCTGGTGCTGGGCTATCAGCATGCCTGCCATCGGATGCTGCATCGGTTTGAACACTTTGAGAACCGGCGTTCGCACCGCTGGTTCCGGGTGTTCAATGAGATCAGCGTGCTCTTGTTCATCGCCATCGTTGTGTTGGTGGTGGTCAAACCTTTCTGAGCGTCCAGATGCGTCCCCAGGGCACCAGCTCCGCCGTCCTGCTGGCCTGGGTCTTGGTCGGGCTGATGGCCTATGCCAGTCTCTACCCCTTTGTGGGTTGGCGCTGGCCGGGGGGCGAGGGGTGGGCGTGGCTCGTGCTGCCAATGCCCCCTTGGCGCGACCGCTTTGACATGTGGGCCAATCTGCTCGGCTATGTGCCGCTGGGCGCCTTGGTTTACGGGGCGGCAGTGCGTAGTGGGTGGCGGCCCTTGCCCGGTGCGCTGTGGGCGGTGCTGCTGCCCTCGGCTTTGTCCTACGCCCTGGAGGTGACCCAGCAGTTTCTGCCAGGTCGGTATCCCTCTCTGCTGGATTGGATGCTCAACAGCGCTGGCGCCGCGCTGGGCATGGTCTTGGCCGGGGTGGCCCATGCGCTGGCTTGGGTGGACCACTGGCAAGCCGCCCGGGAGCGTTGGTTCATTCAGCGCAGTGGTGGCGCTTTGGCCCTGATGGCGCTGTGGCCGGTGGGGCTGTTGTTTCCGACCCCTTTGCCTTTCGGGCTCGGCCCCGGCTGGGAAGGCATGCAAGCGGCGCTGTTGCAAGGCTTGGCCGATGTGAGTTGGGCCGAGTCGGCGCGCAGTGCGGTGGCAGAGGTGCCTGTGCCTACGCAACGCTTGCCTTTGCTGCTGGAAGGCTTGGGCGTCGCACTGGGTTTGCTGGTACCTTGTTTATTGGCTTTTTCCGTCACGCCGCCGAGTTGGCGACGTTTGGTGATGGTGCTGGGTGCTCTGGGCCTGGGCTTTGGCACGGCCACTTTGTCGGCTGCCATGAACTTTGGGCCTGAGCATGCCTTAGCTTGGATCGCCCCCGTGGTGGTGCGCGGGGCCTTGGCGGCGGCGGCCGTGGCGCTGGCCTTGGTGTGGGTCAACCAGCGCTTGGCGGCCACGCTGGGCTTGCTGGCCCTGGCCATCATGCTGGCGCTGGTGGCGCAGGCCCCGGCCGACCCTTACTTTGCGCAAAGCCTGCGAGCCTGGGAGCAGGGGCGCTTCATTCGCTTTCATGGCTTGGCGCGCTGGGTCGGCTTGTTGTGGCCCTGGGCCTGCGCCGCCTGGTTGCTGGCGCGCATTGCCACACGCTGGCGCTGAGACATCAGGGTTTTCTCGGTCCCTGCCTACAATCCGCGCATGAGCTATTACAAGCACCACATCTTTTTTTGTCTCAACCAGCGCGAGAACGGTGACGCCTGCTGCGCCCATCAAGGCGCTCAAGCGGCCTTTGACCACTGCAAGCAGCAGGTCAAAGCAGCGGGTTTGGCAGGCCCTGGCGGCGTTCGGGTCAACAAGGCCGGCTGCTTGGACCGCTGCGCCGGTGGGCCGGTGGCTGTGGTCTACCCGGAAGAGACTTGGTACACCTTTGTGGATGCGGAGGACATCGACGAGATCGTTGAGCGGCATTTGAAGGGCGGTGAAAAAGTTGAACGCCTGATGTTGGCCCCCAACGTGGGTCGTTGAGGCGGGCCCATGAACGCGCAAACTCAACGATCACAGATGGTGGGGCCTGCCGGCGCTTTGGCGCTGGCGGTGGACGAGCCCGCGCAGCCGCCTTGCGGCGTGGCCGTGGTTTGCCACCCGCACCCCCTGCACGGCGGCACGCTGGACAACAAGGTGGCGCAAACCTTGGCCCGCGCCTTTGTGCAACTGGGCTATCGGGTGGTGCGCTTTAACTTTCGCGGCGTCGGCGGCTCTGAAGGGCACTGGGACGAAGGCCGGGGCGAAGTGGACGACGCGCTTGCAGTGATCGCTGCGCATCGGCAAGCGGGCCAGCCCTTGGTGCTGGCGGGCTTTTCCTTTGGGGCCTATGTGGCGTCGCAGGCGGCGCATCGGCTGAAAGACACGCCTCAGGCCGTACAGCGCTTGGTGCTCGTCGGCCCTGCGACTTCCAATTTTGATGTGGCTCCCGTGGCAGCCAACACCTTGGTGATCCATGGCGAGGCCGACGAAGTCGTGCCCTTGTCGGCCACCTTGGCCTGGGCCAGGCCCCAGGTCCAGCCGGTGGTGGTGGTGCCGGGCGTGGGCCATTTTTTCCATGGGCAGCTGGCCTTGCTCAAGTCGCTGGTGGTAGCGGCTTGGCAGCCTTGATGCGGCCCTGACATTGACCGTGCTTGGCCCCGTGCGCTTGCAGACGGGCCAGGCCTGACTTAGACACTCATGAAACTTCTTCATTCCCTTCTGTTGGTTTCCACGCTGGCGCTCACTTCGACCGCCATGGCTCAAGCATCACGTGCGCCTGCGCCGGCCGGGGCAGCGGCAGTGGCCCCCTTGGCCGCGCCACAAGCGCCACAAGCGCCGGAGGTGGCGGCCAAAGGCTTTTTGCTGGTGGACATGACCACCAACCAGATCCTTGCAGAGCGCAATGCCGACGCCCCCGCCGAGCCAGCCTCCTTGACCAAGCTGATGACCGCCTATGTGGTGTTCTCGGCCTTGCGTGACCGCAAAATTGCTTTGGACCAGAGGCTGCCCGTCTCTGAGCGGGCGTGGTCTGAGCGCAAAGGGGGGGGCTCTTTGATGTTCATCGACCCCAAGATGACGCCGACGGTGGACGAACTGCTTAAGGGCATGATCGTGCAATCAGGCAATGATGCATCGGTGGCGCTGGCTGAAGGCGTGTCCGGCTCGGTGGAGGGCTTTGTGGCCCTGATGAACAAACAGGCCGAAGCCTGGGGCTTGAAGAACACCAGTTTCAAGAATGTCACCGGCTTGACCGAGGCGGGCCACCGCAGCACGGCGCGGGAGCTGTCGGTGATTGCGCAGCGCATCATCAGCGATTTCCCAGATCGCTATGCCTACTACGCGATCAAGGACTACGCTTTCAACAACATCAAACAAGACAACCGCAACCTGCTGCTGCGCCGTGACCCGACGGTCGACGGCATGAAGACGGGCTTTACCGAGGCCGCAGGTTATTGCTTGATCGCCTCGGCGCAGCGTGACTTCCCGAACGGCAAGCGCCGCTTGCTGTCGGTGATTTTGGGGGCCGACTCCATGCAGTCTCGGGCCAACGAAAGCCAAAAGCTGCTGAATTGGGGCTATGCCACCTTTGATGCTGTGCGCTTGTTTGACGGCAGCAAGCCCGTGCAAACCGTGCCGGTCTGGAAGGGCTCGGCCAATGAAGTCGCCATTGGCGGCGTGGGCGGCGCGGTGTATGTGGCCGTGGCCAAAGGTGAGGCAGAGCGCCTGAAGACCACCATCGAGCGCATCGACCCCTTGCTGGCCCCTCTGGCCAAGGGCCAGCGCGTCGCCACCTTGAAGGTCACGACGGGCTCGGGTGCCGTGGTGGCTGAGCTGCCCCTGGTGACGCAAGCGGCCGTGCCGGAGGCCGGTGCATTCGGTCGTGCGTGGGATGCTATTCGGCTGTGGATCAAGTAAGGTTGGCCTTTGCACACCGGAGACGCCCGTGATTGCTCTGCCTGACACCCTGTGCGACCTGAACAATGAGTTGCTGCCGCTGAACCAGGCCAAGATCTCGGTGCTGGACCGGGGTTTTCTGTTTGGCGATGGGGTCTACGAGGCCATACCCGTCTACGGCCGCAAGAGCAATACGTAGC
>JAXHNT010000084.1:0-15766 GCA_034520165.1 Ideonella sp. | reverse complement strand
CAGTTACGTATTGCTAAACGACGAGGAGCCGCAACGGTTCGGAGGATGACATTTTCTTGACTGCCGATCACATACCGAAAGCAGTCGGCGGCTACAGATGAATTGAACCTCGCCACTTGCTCAGGTTTGACAGTTGTGTGTCTGATGCGGCCTTCGTCGCCGTTCATTACCAATGCGGCATGTCGGGAAAGCGGGAAGAGAATGTGCGTATGGAGCGATTCATACCCTAGTGGGAGATCTTCGGTGCCTTCCAGAGGTGAGAAGACGACAGGTGAATCAGATGTAATGTATTCATCTTCCGCTGACGGCGAGTGCACGACAGTCCAGTCACGCTGATAAAGGGCTTTGGCGACAGTGGCCCAGTTCTTCAGGGATGACTGCCTTGCCAACTCTTCGGGGACAGTCACTTTAAAACCCTCTTGGTCGACCATTTCAAATGCCGCCTTTGCCAGCCTCCTGATTTCAGCTTCCGGGGTTCCTGCGGGCTCGAAATTCTTAATGAGCCTGTATGCGTCCGCTTCACTCGAAAAAATCAACTTTAGACGGGCTATCTCGGCCTTTTCTCGCACGATTCGAGCTTCGGCAAAGGCGGCTGGTGTTCTGATGGCCGTCATCGCCATAAACAACGCGAGATATTCCCTATCCTCGTGGATCAATGGTGAGTTGTTCACCACTGCCTTCAGAGCGCTGCCGGCTCGACTCTCTACTATGCCGAACATCTTCTCAAACTCGAACCGCTGACGATCCTCGTTATCTAAAAAAGTGTATAGGTGGGGAATGACAGCGGTGAATTTCGGCCTTTGCGGGCGACTAAATGTGTTGCCTTGCCTGTCGTAAACGACAAGACGGCGAACTTCCGTAAAGCGTTTTAGATAGCTTTCGGAGATGTAGTGTTGCCCTGTCGGGCCTTCAAGTTGAATGCTTGCCAACAGTCGCTCAAAGGCGCTCATGCGCAAGTATCCACTACCACGGCAGGAGCGAGTAAGAAAAGGCGCCGGATGATGTCCGGCCCTCTGCTGTTCGCTGGCTATAGGTGGCGGAGGTCAAGAGGAACCTTGATCTTCCACTAGTGGACGTTCGATCCTGAGCGGAGGTGGACACTTGCTTATCGTTTGGGCACCGGAGTTTTCGCCATCCGTAGAGTGTGTCAGGTGACACACTCAGACGACTCACACCGGCTTTACCAATCAATAGCTTACACGCCCAAGGAGCGTGCGAGTGACATAGGTGACGAGCCTGATCTCGGCACTGGTTACAACGGTTAGGGCTGCTTGGTTCCCCACCTGACCCGGTTGGCCGCGCTTCCATGCGAGGAGGCCCGTCAGGGCGGATTGTAGGTGACGGCCTGGGGTTCCCCGGGTTGGTCACCCCAAAAAATCAGCGCAGGGCCAAGTCGTCTTCGCCGAAGGTGACCTTGATCGGCTCGATGATGACTTGCTTGGGGCCAGCTTCAACACGGCCAGCCACCCAGGCAGGCACGCCGGCGTCGCGGGCGATCTGGGCGGTGCGATCAGCGTCGTCGGCCTTTACAAACAGCGCAAAGCCTGCGCCCATGTTGAGGGTGGAATAGGCTTCGCGGTCGTCTTGCTGGGCGTGTTGCTGGATGAACTTCAGCACCGGCGTGACGGGTGGCACCGTGTGGATGCGGTAGGTCATCTTGCTGGGGTGGCGCAGCAGCTTGCGCCAGCCGTGGCCGGTGATGTTGGCGCTGTAGTGCACCGTCACGCCGGCCTTGGCCAGGGCTTCCGTCACCGGGCTGTAGAGCACGGTGGGGGCCAACAGGGCGGCGCCATAGCTCAGGCCGGGCTCCACTTCGGTCAGATAGCCTTGGGGCAAGCGCTCGGTGAGTTTGCGGGCCAGGCTCAGGCCGTTGGCATGGATGCCGCTGGAGGCCAGCAGCACGATGGCGTCGCCAGGGGCCAAATCGTCGCCCACCGAGAGGCGGCTCTTGGGGCTGATGATGCCGGTGCAAGACGCGGCCAAATCAATGCGGCCGCCCTCCACAATGCCGGCCAGCGCTGGGGTTTCTCCGCCGCCCCAGGCCACGCCGCAGACGTCGCAGGCTTTTTTCCAGCCCTCGACCAAGGCTTGGGCACGCTGGGCGTCGCCAAACCAGTCGCTGCCACCGGCCGCCCAATAGGCTTGCACCACCAAAGGCGTGGCGCCCACGGTGATCAGGTCATTCACCGCCATAGCGATGGTGTCTTGGGCAATGCCGGCATAAAAGCTTTCGCCAGTCAGGGCCTTCATTTCATCTGCCACCAAGGTCTTGGTGCCCAGGCATTCGACGATGCTGGCCAGGTAGAAGGGGCCGACGTCCACCACGTAGGCGGATTCACCGCGCGAGGCCTGCACTTCGTTAAAGCCGTGAGCGGCCACATTGACGGCCGTGGCTGCTGCGGCGCGCTGGGCGGCCACCTTGAGCGGGTCGATCAGGTCGTAATTGACACCCGCTTGCTCGTAGCTGAGCGTGGTGCCTGCGCTTGGGGGGGCTGATGCGTTCATGGCGCGGGATTATCCGTCAGCCGGTGGGGCGGAACGCGCTGATCGCACCCGTAGAATGCAGCGCCATGAGTTACGTCGTTCTGGCGCGCAAATACCGGCCTCACAGTTTTGCCGACATGGTGGGGCAAGACCACGTCGTGAGGGCCCTGACCCACGCCTTGGAGCAGCAGCGCCTGCACCATGCCTATCTCTTTACCGGGACGCGAGGCATTGGCAAGACCACGGTCTCGCGCATTTTGGCCAAGAGCTTGAACTGCACCGGGCCGGACGGGCAGGGGGGCATCACCGCCACGCCTTGTGGGGTGTGTACGGCCTGCCGTGAGATCGACGCCGACCGCTACATTGATTACACCGAGATGGATGCGGCCTCTAACCGCAGCATCGACGAGATTCGCGAGCTGATTGAGCGTGCTGCTTATAAGCCGTCGGTGGGCCGCTTCAAGGTCTTCATGATCGACGAGGCGCACCAGCTCACCAAGGACGCCTTCAATGCTTTGCTCAAGACACTGGAAGAGCCGCCCGAGTACCTGAAGTTTGTGCTGGCCACCACCGACCCCGAGAAAATGCTGCCCACGGTGCTGAGCCGTTGCCTGCAGTTCAACCTGCGGCCCATGGCCCCGCAGACGGTGGTGGAGTACCTGGGCCGCGTGTTGAGCGCCGAGGGCGTGCCTGCCGACGCCGGAGCGTTGCGCCTGTTGGGCCGTGCGGCCCGGGGCTCGATGCGCGATGCGCTGTCACTCAGCGACCAGGCCATCGCCTATGGCGGCGGCAAGCTGGAAGAAGCGGGCGTGCGCGCCATGCTGGGCAGCGTGGACAGGCGCCATGCCGAGCGCTTGATCCAAGCGCTGGCCGAGCGCAATGGGCGGGCTGTGCTGGAGCAGTGCGATGCACTGCGCGGCCAAGGCCTGTCGGCCAGCGGCACGCTGGAAGAAATGGCGCGTCTGCTGCAGCAAATGGCGGTGGAGCAGATGGTGCCCGGGGCATTGGACGCCACCGATCCTGATGTAGAGGCGGCACGACGCTTGAGCAGCGTGTTGGCCCCAGACGAAACCCAACTGCTTTACAGCATCTGCCTGCAAGGCCGGGCCGAGCTGAGCTTGGCCCCTGATGAATACGCGGGCTTGGTGATGGTGCTGCTGCGCTTCATGGCGTTTCCACCGCAAGAAGGCGGGGCCTCCGGGCCTGGGCCGATGGGAATGGGCGGTGGCGCAGGCCAAGGCACCGCAACCTCCTCTGGCGCTGTGGGTGCTTCAGCTGCATCGGCTGCTGCGGTGGCCATTGCAGCCCCAGCCAGCAGGGCGATGGCGAGCCCGGCGGTGGTGGGGGCGGTGCCGGCAGCGCCCCAGCCTGCCCCGGCCCCAGCCCCCGCAGTGCGGCCCGAGACGCCAGTGGCGGCCGCGCCTCTGCCTGCCCAGCCTGTGCGGGACACGCATGCGCCGACCAAGCCCGTCCTGACGCCTCAGCCGCACAAGGTGGTGGCCGCTGAGGCCACGCCGCCTTGGATGGACGAAGTGCCGCCCTGGATGGACGAGGCGCCCTCAGACGAAGACGCGGTGACAAGCACCCGGCCTGCTGTGCCCGTGGACATGGACGAGCCCCCGGTGTGGGACGCGCCCGAGACTGTTGCGGCACCCGAGCCCGCGCCTGCAGCCTCCAGCATCGTGATTCCGGTGGTCCAGCACACGGCCCTGGGCGAGCGCTGGGCCGCTGTGGTGGCACAGATGACCTCGGCGGGCCTCATCGCCGCGCTGGCGCGGGAGCTGGCTCTGCAGGCCGAGTTGGTGTCGGTGGAGCAGGCTGGTGCTGAAGAAGTGTGGCGCTTGAAGGTGGAGCGCGAGTCGCTGCGCACCGCGCCGCTGCAAGACAAGCTGCAGGCGGCCTTGCGCACCACGCTCAGCGCGGCTGAAGGCTCGCCCGTAGCCCGGCTGGAGCTGGTGGCCGGCGTGGCCGAAGATTCACCCGCACGGCGCGAGGCCGAGCGTCAGGCCTTGCGCCAACAAGCGGCCGATGTCGCCATCCGAACCGACCCCTTGGTTTCGGGCGTGTTGGCGCAGTTCAGCACCGCCCGCATCGTCAGTGGCTCGATTCGGCCACTTCACTGAACATCCGCGCGCCCGACAGTCTTGAGGCGGCGGGCAGCTTCTCCAATTCATTGCACTGAAAGGCACACATCATGATGAAGGGTCAATTGGCCGGTTTGATGAAGCAGGCGCAAGCCATGCAAGACAACCTGCGCAAGGCACAAGAAGAGCTGGCGAACGTCGAGGTCGAAGGGCAATCCGGCGCGGGCCTGGTCAAGGTTTTGATGACTTGCAAGAACGACGTCAAGCGCGTCACCATCGACCCGTCTTTGCTGGCGGACGACAAGGACATGCTGGAAGACTTGGTCGCTGCGGCTTTCAATGATGCGGTGCGCCGCGCTGAATCCGTGAGCCAAGAGCGCATGGGCAAGCTGACGGCGGGTCTGCCGCTGCCCCCCGGCATGAAGATGCCGTTCTGAGCGAGCGGTGAGTACAGGCTCTCTTGAAGCCCTGATCCAGGCCTTGCGGCGCTTGCCCGGCGTGGGTTTGAAGTCGGCCCAGCGCATGGCCTTTCATCTGCTGCAGCATGACCGCGCCGGTGCGCAAGAGCTGGCGCGGGCCTTGGCGCATGCCACCGAGGCCGTGAACCACTGCCGAAGCTGCCACACCTTCACTGAGTACGAGCTTTGTGAAGTCTGTGCCGACCCTGCGCGGGATGCCTCGGTGCTGTGCGTGGTGGAGACCCCAGCCGACCAAGCCGCGCTAGAGCGCAGCGGCAGCTATCACGGCCTGTATTACGTGTTGATGGGCCGCATCAGCCCGCTGGATGGCGTGGGCGCGTCGGCCATTGGCGCACGCGCCCTGCTGGAGCGTGCGGCAGACGGCGGCGTGCAAGAAGTGATTTTGGCCACCAGCTTTACGGCCGAAGGTGAGGCAACGGCCCATGTGCTGAGCGAAGGGCTGAAGTCGCTTGGCGTGCGCGTGACCCGCTTGGCCCGGGGCGTGCCCGCCGGAAGTGAGCTGGAGTATGTGGATCTCTCCACCATCGCGCATGCGATGGTGGATCGGCGCTGAAGCCCTCAGCGCTTGCTGTTGTTGGGCTGAGCCGCCACACGTACGGGCTTGGCCGCCGTGCGGCTCGGTGCAGCCTTGGCGTTACCACGCCGAGCATGTGAGGCTGCGACTGCACGGCCCGAAGGCTTGGCCGCCACCGCACGGCCACGCGCAGTGCTTCGCGGTACAAACACTACGATGCTGCTGCCCGCTTTGAAGTGCCCGCCGGGCGAGACCTTGTTCCACTGGGCGACCTGGGCCGGTGTGGTCTTGTAGCGCCGGGCTACCGAGGCGACAGACTCCCCTTTCTTTCCGGCCCGCAGGGTGACTTTGCGCATGGGCGGAAGATCGGGCGCTAAGGCGATGGTGGCGTTGTCGGCCAGGTGCTCAGACACGTCTGCCGTTTTGTGGCTGCTGCGCGGGACCAGCAGGGTGGAACCTGCGCGAACCAGCATTTTTGGCGGTATGCGGTTGATCGTGCGCAGCTCGCTCTCGCTCATGCCTACTTGTTTGGCGGCGTCGGCTGTGCGCATGGTGCGCGGCGCTACCCAGGCAGTCCAAGAGGCCAATTGGCCCCGATGGGCGCGCAGATTGCTGACGAACCGGCTGGCGTTGTCATAGGGGAGCAAGACCTGCTCCACGCCTGCGGCCAAGATAACGGGCTTGTTCATCTGCGGGTTGAGCTGCTTGAACTCTTCCATCGACACTCCCGCCAGCTTGGCGGCCAGGTCCACATCGATATCGCGTTCGATGGGCACGCTCAAGAAGTAAGGGTGGTTTTGCAGTTCAGGCAGGCTGATGTTGAAAGCGTCGGGGCGCGCCACGATGTTTTTGACCGCCTGCAATTTGGGAATGTAGTGGCGGGTCTCGTCGGGCATGCTCAGGCTGGCATAGTCGGTGGGGAGCCCCGCCCGCTGGTTCCTGGCGATGGCGCGCATCACATTGCCTTGGCCCCAGTTGTAGGCGGCCAAGGCCAGTTGCCAGTCGCCGTTGAACAGCTTGTTCAGGCGCTCCAGGTAGTCCAGCGCAGCGCGGGTAGAGGCCAGTACGTCGCGGCGGTCATCCCGGAAGATGTTTTGCTTCAGCGCAAAATCTTTGCCCGTCGACGGAATGAACTGCCACATGCCCGAGGCCTTGGCCGTGGACAAGGCTTGTGGGTTGAAGGCGCTTTCAATGAAGGGAAGGAGCGCCAATTCCGATGGCATGTTGCGCTTGTTGATTTCCTCCATCACATGGAAGAGATAGCGGCCGCCGCGGTCCGTCATGCGACGCACATACTCGGGCTTGCTGGCATAGAACTGTTCGTGGCGCCGCACCAGGTCGCCTTCAAAATCTGGCATTGCAAAACCCGCGCGCACCCGGCCCCACAAGTCTGTGTGGGCCTCGGCGTCCTGCAGATTGATTGGTTTGTCGGGGTTGAGGGGGTCAATGGGTTTGGCCTCGATCAACTCGACAGGTGCGGGGGTGGGCGCCGCCTGTGCCGCTGCGTTCAGCGGGATGTTGACCACCGGGGGCTCGCTTGGGGGCAGTTGGGCATCCAGCAGCATGCGGGCGCCGGGGGCAGTGGCCACCACGCGCGGGTTGTCGGCCACGGCCGACGACATCTTGGGGCCACTGAAAGGGTTGCTCGGCAGCGAGGAACACGCCCCCAGCAGGACGCTGGAGGCTACAGTGATCACGGACAGGGTGAGGCGCTGGGCGCTGCTGGGGCGTTTGGCGTGAGGGTTCATCGAAAGTGGTTTTTCCAGAGGCGCAGCGCGGCAAAGACATCGACCTCAGCGGCACTGCCTGCACCTTGCTGAAGGGCGGCTTGCCGCGGGCCGGGGAGGGCGCAGCGCAAGAAAGGGTTGATCAGCCGCTCAAGGCCGATGGACGAGGGAAGGGTGAAGTCGCCACGCTCGCGCACGGCAATGCAGTGCTCAACGTAGCGCTGCAGGTCTTGGTTGTCCGGCTCCACCGCCAAGGCGAATCGTAAGTTGGACAAAGTGTACTCATGGGCGCAGCAGACCCGCGAATCGGCAGGTAAAGCTGCCAATTGCATCAGCGAGTGGTGCAGTTGTGCCGGTGTGCCTTCAAACAAGCGGCCGCAGCCGCCCGAGAACAAGGTGTCGCCACAAAACAGCAGGGGCGCTTGCCCTGATGGCTGACCCCAAAAGGCAATGTGGCCGGCCGTGTGGCCGGGGACGTCCAGCACCTCGAAGCGCAGACCTTGCCACTCGAGTGATTGCCCGGCAGCCAAGGGCGTGAAAGGCTGTGGAATCGACTCTCTGGCAGGGCCCCACACTGGGCCGTGGAGCACGGGGCGCAGGGCTTCTATACCCCCAGTGTGATCGCCGTGATGATGGGTCACTAGAATGCCGCTCAGCACCAGTTGCCGCTCGGTGAGTGCGGCGAGGACCGGCGCCGAATCCCCCGGATCGACCACCAAGGCTTGAGAGCCATCGTGCAGCATCCAGATGAGGTTGTCCGAGAAGGCGGGCAGTGCGACCAGATTCATGACGCGAGAAGACTCCATTATAGAGTTGGGCCAATGGCTCACCACACCTGCCGGGCAGTACTTGCTGCGGTGGGAGCAAGACCGTCTGGACCATGCGGTGGCCGACATTTTTGGCTTTCATGCCTTGCAGGTCGGTCTGCCTGAAATGGACGGCTTGCGGGCCAACCGCATGCCGCACCGCTGGGTGGCATGCGACGACTTGGTGGTCCCTGAGTTGCTTCATGTGCCTGAGCCTTCGGACAGCCTGATCAGCACTCAAGCGCTGCCCATGCTCTCCACTTTGCATTGTGACCCGGAGGCACTGCCTTTTCCCGAGCACTCGCTGGATTTGGTGCTGCTGCCGCACACCTTGGAGCGCGCCGTGGACCCGCATCTGGCCTTGGCCGAAGTGGCCCGCGTGCTGCGGCCCGAAGGGCGGGTGGTGATCGTGGGCCTGAACCCCACCAGTGCTTGGGCCTTGCGGCAGCGGGTGGGCCGCATGCGGCAAGGCATGGGGCTGAAACGATCTCCGCTGTTTTTGCCGCCCGAGGGCGAGTTCATTGGATACTGGCGAGCCCGCGATTGGCTGCGTCTGCTTGGTTTTGAGATCGAGCACGGACAGTTTGGTTGCTGGCGCCTGCCCGTGCAGTCGCCCACTTGGTTGGACCGTTTTGCCTGGATGGACCGCCTGGGTGAGCACTGGTGGCCCGTGCTGGGGGCGAGCTACATCATGGTGGCGGTTAAGCGGGTGCCGGGCACGCGTTTGGTGGGTTTGAAGCGGCGCGCGCTCAAAGGTCAGCGTGCGGCGGCACCGGCCGTGGCAGGGCGGCGGGCCTTGAAAGAATGAAGCAGCAGCCTTCAGGGACTGCATACAGCGAAGAGCAACGATGAGTGATGTGACGATCTACACCGATGGGGCCTGCAAGGGCAACCCTGGCCCTGGCGGCTGGGGCGCTTGGCTCAGCTCAGGCGGCCACGAAAAAGAGCTGTGGGGGGGCGAGCGTCAAACCACCAACAACCGCATGGAGTTGACGGCGGTGATTGAGGCCTTGGCCTCACTCAAGCGGCGCTGCACTGTGGCCATCTATACCGACAGCGAGTACGTGCGCAACGGCATCACCACCTGGATCCACAACTGGAAGAAGCGCGGCTGGCGCACGGCGGACAACAAACCCGTTAAGAACGCGGAGCTGTGGCAGCGGCTGGACGAACTGGCGGCCCAGCACACCGTGGCTTGGCATTGGGTCAAAGGGCATGCGGGCGACCCCGGCAATGAGCGCGCCGACGGACTGGCGAATCGCGGTGTCGCTGAAGTTCAGCGCTAAGCGCGCCTTCATCCTCTCTGTCAATTTCAGACGAAAGTAGCAGGTCTGTCGTGAGCACATGGCACAAGGTAATCGCGGTGGTGGGTTTGGTGGGTGTGGCCGCCGGGGGATGGTGGATGTCCCAGCGCATCGGGTCTTCGGGTGCGCCTTCGGTGGCCTCGGCCCCAGCCGGCGGCCCGGCCAAGCCTGGCGCGGGCGGTCCAGGCCGTGGCCCGGGTGGGCCTGCGGCGGTCGAAGTGGCCCCTGTGGTTTTGGCGCCTCTAGAGGACGCGGTCACGGCGGTGGGTTCTTTGCGGGCCGTGCGCAGCGTGATGCTGCGCTCTGAGGTGTCTGGGCGCATCAAGGCTGTGGGATTTGTGCCGGGCCAGACGGTGAAGGCCGGGCAAGTCATGGTGCAATTGGACGACGCCCTACAGCAGGCGCAATGGCAGCAGGCTGAGGCGCAAGCCCAGATTGCGCGCACCAACTTGCAGCGCAGCCGAGAGTTGCTGGCGCAAAATTTTGTCAGCCAAAGTGCGGTGGATCAAAACGCTGCCGCACTGCAAGTGGCCCAAGCCCAAGTGGCAGTAGCGCGCGCGCAAGTCGACCGCATGCGGGTGCTGTCGCCCTTTAGTGGTGTGGCTGGCCTGAGCAACCTTGGCGTGGGCGACCACATCAAGGACGGTATGGACCTGCTCAATGTGGACGACAACAGCCAAGTGTGGGTCGATTTTCGCGTGCCCGAGGCCATCAGCCATCGCCTGAAGATTGGCTTGCCAGTGGAGCTGGGTTTTGATGGCTTGGCAGGGCAAAGTTGGACGGCGACGGTGCAGGCCATTGACTCGCAGGTAGACGTTGCCGCGCGCTCGGTGCTGGTCAGGGCCAAGCTAGACAACGCCAAGGGTTTGTTCAAGGGGGGCATGTTTGCCCGCGTCAAACTGGTGCTGGACAAACGCAGCCAAGTGCTGCTTGTGCCCGAAGAGGCCTTGGTGCCGGTGGGTGGCAAGCAGGTGATCTTTAAGCTGTTGCAGGAAGGCGAGCAAGCCCAGGCCCAGCGCCTAGAAGCCAAGGTCGGCGCTCGCATTCCTGGCAAGGTGGAGATTTTGGAGGGCTTGACCGCGGGCGATCAGGTGGTCACGGCCGGGCAGGCACGCTTGCAGCGTGGCGACAAACAACCCGTGCGCGTGGTGGACCTGGCCAAGTTGGGGCGTGGCCCGCAGACGGGAAAAGCGGCGACTGGAGCGGCCTCGGGCGCCTCGGCGCCCGCCGCTCCGGCCCCTGGCGCATCACGCTGAGCCCGCCATGAAGCTGTCTGACATCTCCATTCGTCGCCCGGTCTTCGCCACCGTCATGTCACTGCTCCTGATGCTCGTGGGGCTGGTGTCCTATGAGCGCCTGCCCTTGCGCGAGTACCCGCGCATTGACGAGCCAGTGGTCACCGTCTCCACCCGCTTGGTGGGCGCCTCTAGCGAGGTGATCGAGTCCCAGGTCACCAAGCCCTTGGAGGACTCCATCGCCGGCATTGACGGGGTGGACATCTTGACCTCGATCTCGCGCTCTGAGCAAAGCCAGATCACGGTCCGCTTCAAGCTCAGCAAAGACCCGGACGACGGTGCTGCCGAGGTGCGCGACCGGGTGGCGCGCGCTCGCGGCAAGCTGCCCTCCACGGTGCTGGAGCCAGTGATTGCCAAGGTCGAGGCGGATGCCCAGCCGACCTTGTGGCTGGCCTTTACCAGCGAGACCTTGTCGGCGCTGGAGGTGACCGACTTGGTCAACCGGGTGGTGCGGCCCAGGCTGCAAACCGTGCCGGGTGTGGCCGACGTTCAGATCAGCGGCGATCGCCAGTTCGCCATGCGCGTTTGGCTGGATGCCGACCGTTTGGCTGCGCATGGCTTGACGGTGCAGGAAGTTGAAGACGCATTGCGCCGACAGAACCTCGAAGTGCCCGCTGGCCGGATCGAGAGCCAACAAAGAGAGTTCAGCGTTACCGCACGCACCGATCTCAACACGGTTCAGCAATTCAAGCGTGTGGTGCTGAAGGCGCAGAGTAACTATGCGGTTCACTTGGAGGATGTGGCACGGGTGGAAGAAGCCGCTGCCAGCGAGCGTTCGCGTGTCAGGCTGAATGGTGTACCGTCTGTGGGCTTGGGGGTGATTCGCCAAGCCACCGCCAATCCCTTGGAGGTTTCACAAGGTGTGCGGGACCTACTGCCGCGCATTCAACAAGACTTGCCCAAGTCGGTGACGGTGCAGCAAGCCAACGACAACTCCGTCTTCATCGACCGCTCGATCAAGGCGGTCTACAAGACGGTGTTGGAAGCCGTGGTGCTCGTGGCACTGATTGTGTTCGCCTTTTTGCGCACGCTGCGCGCCTCCATCATTCCGCTGGTCACCATCCCTATCAGCCTGATCGGCAGTTTTGCCCTGATGGCCTTGGCCGGCTTCACCGTCAACACACTGACCCTGCTGGCTTTGGTGTTGGCCATCGGCTTGGTGGTGGACGATGCCATCGTGGTGCTGGAAAACATTTTTCGGCACATCGAAGAAGGGTTGGCGCCCTTTCAGGCGGCCCTACGCGGCGCTCGTGAGATCGGCTTTGCCGTGGTGGCCATGACGCTGACGCTGGCGGCAGTGTTCGCGCCTTTGGCCTTTGCGCCCGGCCGCATCGGGCGCTTGTTCACCGAGTTTGCTTTGACTCTGGCGGGTGCTGTCATCGTGTCTGGTTTTGTGGCGCTGACCTTGACCCCGGTGCTGTGCAGCATGCTGTTGCGTCACAACCCTCAACCGGGCTGGTTTGACCGGACGATGGAGAACCTTCTGCAAGGCATGTCCAATGGCTACGCGCGGCTGTTGAAAGCCAGTTTGCGTCAGCGTTGGTTGATGGTTCTCATCATGTTGGCAAGCGCTGCAGGCGGTTTGTGGTTGTTCAGTCAGGCCAAGAGTGAGTTGGCTCCCGTAGAGGACCGTGGCGTGATCTTCATGCCCATCACAGCGCCTGATGGCGCGACGCTGCCCTACACCGCTCGCTATATGGACGTGGTGGAGCGCATCGCGCAGGGCTATCCTGAGTTTGATCGGGTCTTTGTGTTTGCCGGCAATCCCTCTGTCACGCAAGGTGCAGCATTTATGCGGACGGTGGATTGGGCAAATCGTACGCGCAGCACCCAAGAGATTGCCCGGCTGTTGCAGCCGCAAGTCTCCAGTCTTCCAGGGGTTTCGGCCTTTCCGATCACGCCGCCGAGCTTGGGGCAAGGTTTCAGGTCTCGGCCGGTTGAGTTTTTGATCGTGACCAGCGACAGCTACACCAACTTGGCTGCAGTGACGCAACAGTTTCTGGCTGAGATGGCGAAGAACCCCGGACTGCAACAATCCGACAGTGACCTGCGCTTGAACAAGCCCGAGGTGTTTGTCGAGGTGAACCGCGAACGCGCTGCCGATTTGGGGGTCAGCGTGGATGCCATTGCCCGCACCGTGGAGACCATGCTGGGCGGCCGTAACGTGACCCGCTACAAGCGCGATGCGGATCAATACGATGTGATCGTGCAGACGGTGCCCAGCGGCCGCAGCACGCCCCAAGACATTGAGCGGCTGTTTGTGAAGGGCCGCGGCGATACGATGGTTCCACTGGCATCACTGGTGACCGTGCGTGAGGCTGTCAGCCCACGCGAACTGAATCACTTCAATCAACGCCGTTCCGTCACCCTGTCCGCGTCACTTGCTCCGGGCTACTCATTGGGCGAAGCGCTTGACTTCATGGACGCGACGGCCGCCAAGCTCTTAAAGCCGGGCTATGCCACCGAGCTCAACGGTGTGTCGCGCGAATTCAAGGCCTCCAGCGGTGCCTTGGGCCTGGTGTTTGTGCTGGCCTTGGCCTTCATTTTCTTGGTGCTTGCGGCACAGTTCGAGAGCTTTGTGGACCCGCTGATCATTCTGTTGTCCGTGCCCTTGTCCATGGTGGGGGCCTTGGCCACGCTGCTCTGGACCGGGGGGACACTTAACGTGTACTCCCAAATTGGTTTGATTACGCTGGTGGGCTTGATCACCAAACATGGCATCTTGATCGTGGAGTTCAGCAACCAGTTGCGCAAGCAGGGACGCACCGTACAAGACGCTGTGCTGGAAGCTTCCTCTTTACGTCTGCGCCCCATCTTGATGACCACGGGCGCCATGGTCTTGGGCGCGTTGCCTCTGGCCTTGGCCACAGGGGCGGGGGCAGAGAGCCGTCAGCAAATCGGGTGGGTGATTGTGGGCGGCATGTCGGTGGGCACCTTGCTCACCATCTTTGTGGTGCCAACGCTCTACACCTTGCTGGCTCGCCAGCGTGTGCCTGGTGAGAACACCGAGCCTGAGCTGGAAGCGCCCTTGAGCAGCTCCCATTGAACGGGCGGCGGCAGCCTTGTCAGCCGCCGATGTAATGCATCTCCACCCGGCGGCCACCGGGTGCTGCTGGCAAGGCCCCTGCGCCGCGCAGCTCTGAATAGCGGTCTTGGCGCTGGGCCCAAATGCCCGCCAAGGCGCGCTGCAAGTCTTCGTCCGAGGCGCCACCCCGCAGCAAGCCGCGCAGGTCATAGCCCTGCGAGGCAAACAAGCACAGGTAGAGCTGGCCTTCCGTGGACAGACGGGCGCGGTTGCAGTCCCGGCAAAAGGCCTGAGTCACGCTGGAGATCAGGCCAATCTCGCCTTGGCCATCCCGATAGCGCCAGCGCTCTGCCGTTTCACCCGTGGCTGTGGCCTGTACAGGCACCAAAGGCCACTGGGCATGGATGCGTTGCATCACTTGTGCAGAGGGCAGCACATCGTCCATGCGCCAGCCATTGGTTTCGCCCACATCCATGAACTCGATAAAGCGCAGCACGACTTTGGCACCGTAGCGCTCTCTGAAATAGCCTGCCATGGGCACGATCTCATGGTCGTTGGTGCCACGCTTGACTACCATATTGACCTTGATAGGCCCAAGGCCCAAGGCCACGGCTTCATCAATGCCGGCCAACACATCGGCGACGGGGAAGCCCACATCGTTCATGCGTTGAAAGATGGCGTCATCGAGTGCGTCGAGGCTGACGGTCAGGCGCTTCAAACCCGCTGACTTCAGCGCCTGCGCCTTGCGCGTCAACAAAGAGCCATTGGTGGTCAGCGTGATGTCCAGGGGCTCGCCATCGGGCGTGCGCAACTCGGCCAACATGGCGATCAGCACTTCGAGGTTCTTGCGCAAAAGCGGCTCGCCGCCGGTCAGACGCAGTTTGGTAACGCCCAAGAGCACAAACTGCGCCGCCATGCGGGTGATCTCCTCGAAGCTGAGCAAGGAGGCATGGGGCAAGAAGGTGTAGTGCTTGTCGAAGACCTCTTTGGGCATGCAGTAGCTGCAGCGGAAGTTGCAGCGGTCTGTCACCGAAATGCGCAGATCACGCAAGGGCCGCCCCAAGGCATCGGCCAGCAGGCCGTGTGTTGCCAGCGTGGTGACAGGTGTGATGGGCAGGCTCGACGCCTGGCGCTCATCGGAGATCAAAATGACTTTTTCGCCCATGCTCGAATTGTGCTGCACTGTGCGAGCTGCACGGGCGACTACCCCCGGTCGATCAAGGTGTTGTGGTGCCGCTGACCACACCTCGGGGTAACTCGGCTTGTATCTGCGGCGCACGCCGTGCCCCGTTGAAGCGCTTCATCCAGTAGGCTTGCCGCATATCCTCAACACGCACAGTCGAGCCCGTTCGCGGGGCGTGGATGAATTTGCCGTCGCCCACATAGATGCCCACGTGCGAGAAAGCGCGGCGCATGGTGTTGAAAAACACCAAGTCCCCGGGCTTGAGGTTTTCCATTTCGATGCGCAGCAAACCCGCTGAGTTGGCCTGCTCAGCAGCCCGGCGAGGCAGTACCAAGCCGATACTGTTCTCAAACACGTGGCGGGTGAAGCCTGAGCAGTCGAAGCCCGTTTCGGCGGAATTGCCACCACGTTGGTAGCGCACGCCGATGAAATTCATGGCGGTCATCACCATGTCTGACGCGGTGTCACGCACTTGCCGCACGATCTCGGGTGAGCGGCCCGCTTCTATGAAGCCCCGCTCTTCAAGAAGGCGCAAGACCGGGTCTGCCACCGTGGCTGACGCAGCAGCGGGAGGGGCAGGAAGCTGCGACGCAGGGTTGGCTTGCGCCCCGGATGCATGCAGGCTGCACAGCACAGTCAAGAGTCTTGAGGCCGCCAAAACGGCCGAAGATGGGGGGCGGAGTCGTCGAGTCACCTGTGCAGGATAGGGGGGACAGTCTCTGTCAACCTGAATATCCATTAAATTCAAGGACTTGGCTTGGATATTGAACCGTCGGTAATGATCCGCCACAGTGGGTGAAAAAGTGCACCCCGACCCCGCTTTGGTGTCGTAAGGGCACCAAAGCGGGGTCGATGCGTCGTCTTA
>JAXHNT010000033.1:0-53397 GCA_034520165.1 Ideonella sp. | reverse complement strand
TGGCCCAAGAGGCTGCGCACCTGTTCCCCCATGTGGGCCAACTGGCGCACCAAGTCATCACTGAGCACCACCCAGCCCGGCTCCACAGCGTGCTCGCGCACGCCACCTTGTTCATCCAGCAAGAGCGCTGTCGGGTCATCGGAGCGGCTCAAGACCTGAATGGCATTGCTGCGCCGGGCATAGAGCACCTGCTCGGCTTGACGCTGCCCCTCCACCACGCGAATACCCAGACCGCGCTTGGCCGATACATAGGTGACGGCAGACTGCGCCGTATCAAAGGGGTTGAGCGTGACCAACACTCCCGAGGAGCGTGCGTCAATGGCCCGCTGCACCAGCACGCCCATCACCACCTTGTCATGCGGCACACCATGCCAACGCCGGGCCTCCCAAGCCTCGGCATTGAAGACCGAGGCCCACACCGTCTTGACGGCCTGCTCCAAGGCGTCCGCCCGCTTCACATTCGGTACGGTGGTGTACAGCCCCGCCCCGCTGAAGCCCGGAAGGTCTTCGGAGTTGGAGGAGCTGCGCACAAACACGCCATCGCCCGCCAATTGCCGCTGCCATGCGGCCTGCCACCGGGTGGCTTGCCCCTCGGGCAGCGGCAACGCCACCAAGGTCTCGCGCAGCTGCGCCAAGGCACGCACCCGCACAGCGCGACTCTCGGCAAAGCCCGGCGCGGCTTGAGCTGCCCGCAGGGCTTGCTGGGCCTGGGCTTGGGCCATGAATGCGGCAAAGTCCGCAAAGGGGATGCAGAAACCATCCGGCACCGGTGCCACCTCTTTCAAGGCACCTTGCTGTTGCGCGTGGGTCAGCTCGCCCAGGTTGGCAGCCTTGCTGCCGCAGCGCCGCCGGTCCACGGCCCGCATCTGACCCAGGGGGAGCAGCGCGGCGCGCTTCAGGTCCGGCTGAGGCCAGGCCTTGGGAGCGCCCGGTCGATGCGCCGTCGTACGCGCCTCTGCGCGGCTGGGCGTCAGACTCACCCCGGTGCGCTGCACGCTGAGCGCCACCCACTGCCCGTCCAGCGTCAGCCAGTCTTTGACCTCTCGGACATAGGCGTTGGGAATGCCCCAGCCCTTGGCCAACAGGTTGACATGCGACAAAGTGGTGGACGGCCGGGTGGTCAGCACGCCCGCTACCGGCGGCAGGCTCAGCGGCACCTCTTGCAACAGGGCAATGTCGTCGGGCTCCAGGCTGTCCACCGACTGCCCTGGGCTCAGCACCCGCAAGCGGCCTACTGCCCGCCCGGTGTTCAGCGGCAGAAAGCCTTGCTGGGCGATCACATCGGCCTGGGTCAACAGGCTCAGCTTCAAACCCTGGCCCACCGCCTCTTGGGCTGCCGAATTGGGCTTGAACACCACAGGCGCAAAAAACTGCTCGCCCAAGCGCTGCTGCGCCAAGGCCAGCAACTCGGGCGTGAGCCGATCCCCCTCCCAAAACTCATACGCCCAGGCCTTGGCCTGCGCGCGCCACGCCAGCGTGCCAAACAGATAGCGCCGCTGGGGTGAGCGGTAGTTCTCATTCAAACCACCGGGGCCAAAGTCGCTGACATGGTCACGCGCCTTCAAGAATTGCTCATGGAACTGAAAGCGCCGGGAGTGGATGAAGTAGACCTTGTCGGCCTGCCCCCGGTCGATGGCAAAAATCAGGTGCGGCAAAGCCAAGGGCGTGCCCGCATCGTACACACGCGCCAGCAGGTCAAACTCAGTGCGGTCCTTGAGGCGGAACAACCAGCCCGGTAGGGCATCGGCCGTGGACCCGGGCGCAGGCCGCCCTGGCTGCGCCACCAAGCCCTGCGCCGAGGGCGGTGGTGCAGCGGGTGCGGCCGAGCGGTCTGCCTGGTAGCCTGACGGCTTTTGCCCCAGCTGCGCCGTGGCCGGGCCACCGCTGGCCAGCCACAGCACGAAGCCGCAGGCCACCCACCGCGCCCGGTCCCACCACAGCCTCTGCCCCCCTTGTCCCCCCTCGACCATGCTCGCCATCCTTTGTCGTGTGTGAGCCCGGATGATGCCAGCGCGGGACGCGATAATCAGGCCATGAACGACAAGTACGCCCCCACCGAGGTTGAAGCCGCCGCCCAAGCCCACTGGAACGCTGCCGACGCCTACCGCGTCACCGAAGACGCCCGCGACAGCCAAGGCCAACTGAAGCCCAAGTTCTACGCCTGCTCCATGCTGCCCTACCCCAGCGGCAAGCTGCACATGGGCCATGTGCGCAACTACACCATCAACGACATGCTCACCCGCCAGCTGCGGATGAAGGGCATGAACGTGCTGATGCCCATGGGCTGGGACGCCTTCGGCCTGCCGGCGGAAAACGCCGCCATGAAGGGCAAGACGCCACCGGCCGCTTGGACGTACTCCAACATCGCCTACATGAAGCGGCAGATGCAGGCCATGGGCCTGGCCATCGACTGGTCGCGCGAAATCGCCACCTGCCAGCCCAGCTACTACCGCTGGAACCAATGGCTGTTCCTGAAGATGCTGGAAAAGGGCATCGCCGTGCGGCGCACCCAGGTCGTCAACTGGGACCCGGTGGACCAAACCGTGCTGGCCAATGAGCAGGTCATCGACGGCAAGGGCTGGCGCTCCGGCGCGGTGGTCGAGAAGCGCGAGATCCCAGGCTACTACCTGAGCATCGTCGGCTATGCCGACGAGCTGCTCTCCGCCGTGACCAACCCGGAAGACCCGAACTACCTGAGCGGCTGGCCGGAGCGGGTGCGCCTGATGCAGGAGAACTGGATTGGCAAGTCCGAGGGCGTGCGCTTTGCATTCCCGCACCAAATCCAAGGGGCCGACGGCGAGCTGGTGCAAGACGGCAAGCTCTACGTCTTCACCACCCGCGCCGACACCGTCATGGGCGTCACCTTCTGCGCGGTGGCACCGGAGCACCCCCTGGCCGCGCTGGCCGCCGCCAGCCAACCGGAGGTGGCCGCCTTCATCGCCGAATGCGCCCAGGGCGGCACCACCGAGGCCGAGCTGGCCACGCAAGAAAAGAAGGGTGTCAAGACCGGCCTGACCGTGACCCACCCGCTGACCGGCGCGGCCGTAGACGTGTGGGTGGGTAACTATGTGCTGATGAGCTATGGCGACGGCGCCGTGATGGGCGTGCCCGCCCACGACGAGCGCGACTTTGCCTTTGCCAAGAAGTACGGCATTGCCATCCAGCAAGTCGTCAGCGCACAAGGGCGAGACCTTCTCCACTGACGCCTGGGCCGATTGGTACGGCGACAAACAGCGCGCGGTCTGCGTGAACTCTGGCGTGCTCGATGGCTTGGCCCACAAGGCGGCGGTCAGCAAGGTCGCTGAGTTGCTGGCCGCCAAGGGCCTGGGCGAGAAAAAAACCACCTGGCGCCTGCGCGACTGGGGCATCAGCCGCCAGCGCTACTGGGGCACGCCGATCCCCATCATCCACTGCGAGTCCTGCGGCGCGGTGCCGGTGCCCGAGAAAGACCTGCCGGTGGTCTTGCCCGAAGACCTGATCCCGGACGGCAGCGGCAACCCGCTGAACAAGTGCGAGGCCTTCCTGAACGTGGCCTGCCCCTGCTGCGGCAAGCCCGCCCGCCGCGAGACGGACACGATGGACACCTTCATCGATTCGTCTTGGTACTTCATGCGTTACTGTGATCCGACGAACTCGGACGCCATGGTGGGCGCAGGCACCGAATACTGGATGGGCAGCGCGGATGCCGCAGGCCACCGTGGCATGGACCAATACATCGGTGGCATTGAGCATGCGATCTTGCATTTGCTTTATGCGCGCTTCTGGACCAAGGTGATGCGCGACCTGGGCTTGGTGAGCATCAGCGAGCCCTTCACCAAGCTGCTGACGCAGGGCATGGTGCTCAAAGGGGCGTTCTTCCGCAAGCCTGAGGGCGCGGGGAAGAACTACTACTGGGACCATGAGGTCGACATCATCACCAACGAACATGGTGTGCCCGTGGGTGGGACGCTGAAGGCAGACGGACTGCCTTTGGAGTACGAAATGACGACCATGTCCAAGTCCAAAAACAATGGGGTGGACCCACAAGACTTGATCAACACCTACGGCGCCGACACGGCGCGCCTGTTCGTGATGTTCGCCAGCCCTCCCGAGCAGACGCTGGAGTGGAACGACTCTGGCGTCGAAGGCGCGCACCGCTTCTTGAAACGCGTCTGGAGTTTTGCCGCCCAGCGCCGCGAAGCCTTGCAAGCCGCCACGGCGGGCGACCTGAGCCAAGCGCCCCTGAGCAAAGAGGCCAAGGCCCTGCGCCGCGAGGTGCACCTGGTGCTCAAGCAGGTCAGCCACGACTACGAGCGCATGCAGTACAACACCGTAGTGTCGGGCTGCATGAAGCTGCTCAATGCGCTGGAGGAGTTCAAGGCCAGCGCCGACGCGGGCGACCAAGCCGTGGTCTGCGAAGGCTTCTCCATCCTGCTGCGTGCGCTCTACCCCGCCTGCCCGCACATCGGCCACGCCTTGTGGGTCGACCTCGGCTTTGCCGCCCGCCAAGGCGACCTGCTGGACGCCCCCTGGCCGACCGTGGACGAAGCAGCCCTGGTGCAAGACGAGCTGGAGCTGGTGCTGCAGGTCAATGGCAAGCTGCGCGGTGCGCTCACCGTGCCCGCCAGTGCCGACAGAGCCGCCATCGAGGCCGCCGCCCAGGCCCTGCTGGCCAGCTCTGCGGACCTGCAGAAGTTCACCGAAGGCAAGGCCCCGAAGAAGATCGTGGTGGTGCCGGGCCGCTTGGTCAACGTGGTGGTTTGAGCGTGAACGCGCCGCACATCCGACGCTTTTTTCTGGGCGCTGCTGCCTTGGTGGCAGCACTCAGCCTGTCGGGCTGTGGATTTGCGCTCAAGGCCCCACCTCAATTGGGTGTGCGCAGCGTGGCCCTCCAAGGCTTTGCGCCGCAGTCGGAAATGGCTGCCGCGCTGCGCCGCGCCTTGCCGCGCGACGTGCGCGTGGTGGCCAGCCCGGCCCAGGCCGAGTTGGTGATCAGCGCCCGCGACGACCGCTTTGAGCGCAGCGTGGTGTCGTCCACCGCAGCCGGTCAGGTGCGTGAATTTCGGCTACGGGTCAGCCTGAGGTTCAGCCTCAGCACGGGCGCCGGCAAGCCCTTGCTCAAGGACACACTGCTGGAACAGACACGCGACATGAGCACGACGGAAACCGCTGCGCTGGCCAAAGAGGTGGAGCAAAACGCCCTGCTTCTGGAGATGCGCGACGACCTGGCGCGCCAGCTTTTGCGCATGGCCGCCACCGTGGCACCAGCCCGCTGACCACCGACCATGCAACTGCGCCTTGAACAGCTTGCCGCCCATCTGGCCAAAGGTGAGCTGAAGGCCGTCTACACCTTCTGGGGCGACGAGCCGCTGCTGGCCCAGGAGGCGGCCGATCAACTGCGTGCCGCCGCCCGTGCCGCGGGCTACGGCGACCGACAGGTCTTCACCGTCAGCGGCGCCCACTTTGACTGGAGCGGCGTGCTGGGGGCCTCGCAATCCATGGGGCTGTTTTGTGACAAGCAGTTGATGGAGATCCGCATCCCCAGCGGCAAGCCGGGCAAAGAAGGCTCGGCGGCCTTGCAGCAGTATGCGGAGTTGGCCTCATCCGACAGCCTGCTGACGCTGATCCATTTGCCCCGGCTCGATCGACAGCAGCAGCAAAGCGCCTGGTTCACCGCGCTGGACCGCGCAGGCATCACCCTGCGCATTGACCCCATCGAGCGGGCGCAACTGCCGCGCTGGATTGCCCAGCGCCTGCAGACCCAAGGCCAGAGCCTGGCCCATGATGAATCCGGCCAGCAGGCCCTGGCCTTTTTTGCGGATCGGGTGGAGGGCAATTTGTTGGCCGCCCACCAAGAGCTGCAAAAGCTGGCCCTGCTCTACCCCGCTGGGCCGCTGAGCTTTGAACAAATCCAAGCCGCCGTGCTGGATGTGGCACGTTACGACGTCTTCCAACTCGGTGCTGCCGTGCTGGCGGGCCAGACCGAGCGCGCGCTGCGCATGCTCGACGGCCTGAAGGCCGAGGGCGAGGCGGCCGTGTTGGTGCACTGGACGCTGGCCGAGGACATCCGCGCCTTGAAGCGCGCCCGCGATGCCATGGACGGCGGCAAGCCCCTGCCCATGGCGCTGCGCGAAGCCCGTGTCTGGGGCGACAAAGAGCGTGCCTTCGAGCGCGTGCTGCCCCAGGCCGGCGGCGCCCAACTGGCCCGGCTGGTGGCCGCAGCCAGCGTTTGCGACGGCCTGGTCAAAGGCCTGCGCCACCCCGACTGGCCCGAAGACGCCTGGGATGGCCTGCGCCGTTTGCTGCTGCTGACGCTGGACACGCTGGCACCGCGCGAGCGGGGCCGGGGAAAGCTGGCGCTGAGCGCGCTGTAGACCTAGATCCGGCAGTTGGGCGTGGCCGAGGGGCTGCCGAGGCGGGGTTCTGGTTGGGCGTGAGCACAAACGGTTGATGCCACAGAGATTTCATGCGGGGCAGAGCGGTCAACTGCCGGATCTAGGGTAAACCAAGCTCGGCGGCCCAAGACCTGGCCCTGGCTGCTGAGCCGCACAGCAAGCCGCAGCGTCAAGGTGCCACGCCACCAGATCATCAATACCCCCGAACCACATCCACCACATGCCGCAGCGACTCACCGGCCTTGAGTGCCCGCACATTGGCCGCGACCACAGCCGCTGCGCTGCGCGGGTCGGTTTGGGCGGCGGCATGGGGCAGTGCGGTGATGGCGGGGTGGTGCCAAAACGGGTGTTCCGTTGGCAGGGGCTCGGTGGCAAACACATCGAGCACGGCATGGGACACCTGGCCTGAGCCCAAGGCGGCCAAGAGATCGGACTCCACCAGGTGCGCCCCACGCGCGAAGTTGACCACCGCCGCGCCGCGCGGCAGCGCCGCAAAGCACTTGGCGTTCAACAGCCCGCGGGTGGCCGGTGTGAGGGGCAGGAGGTTGATCAACACATCGGCCTGGGCCAGGCTCGCCCCCAGCACCTGCGTGCCTTCATAGATAGACACACCGTCGGGCAAGGCCACGGGGGCGCTGCTGGAGCCAGCACGCCAAGCGGACACTCGATACCCCATGCCCTGTAAGCGCAAACCCAAGGTGCGCCCCATCTCGCCCCAGCCCAGCACCAAAATGCGCACCTCATCAGCGCGGCGTTGCGCCAGCGGCTGCCAGCAAGCTTGGCTTTGCTGACGCGCATAGCGGAAAAAGCCCCGGTGCAAGGCCAACACGGCCCACTGGCCGGTCTCTGCCATGGCCTGATTCATTTGGGGGTCCACCATGCGGCATACCGGAACCCCCTGGGGCAAACTGGGGTCGGCGACCAGACGCTCCACCCCCGCCCACAAGGACTGGATCAAGCGCAAAGATGGCAGATTCAACAAAGAACCTGGCTGGGGGTTGGCCACCACAGCCACCTGGATATCAGCGCTTTGTTCTGGCTCTAACAGGGTCAGAACTTGATCTTCCGGCAGTTCGGCCTGAAGATGCGCCTGCCAGTCATTCAGCGCAGCAACGGGCAGGCTGCCCACGAGGTATATCTTCATGATGCGTACTGTTTGACGGGCAAAATTCACAAAATTCGTGAGGTTTGAACAACGCTTCTTCAGGGCATTGGTCACAAACTTTGCCGAAGTGGCAATGGAGTCGGGACAATGCTAACCCGACAACAACAGAGTCCTGGGCTGTTGGAGCAGACCCATCTCACAACGCGCCGCAGAGCGCACACATTGGAGATACCGTTGGCTAAAGGCGGCAAATGGCCCATCAAGTGGTCTTTGCGAGCGACCGTGATCAGCATCATCGTCGCGGGCATTGTGGTGCCCGCCTTGTTTTTGGTCACGATGGAGTCCAAGCTCAGCAGAGCCACCATGGACCCCAACCTGGGAGCGCCTTATCGGCATGAACTCCTGAACCAAGCCGCCGCCTCCCTCGCATCGCTGCCCAACCAAGAGGGCTTGGAGCCTTGGCTGCAAAAGCTGCTGTCCCACCCAGATGTCTGCGCCATTGAGCTCGACCAAGGTCTGAGCCGCCCGCCCGGCCCCGCCCGCTATGCCACCCATTGCGCCACAGGGCTAAGCCTTTACTGGGCCGAGATTGCCGTCAATATGCCGAGCGCCACGCCAGCCACTTTGCGTGTTGGCTTTGAACCGGGCCTGCCCACCGCCTTGCTGCAGGAGCGGCGCTGGGCCATGTGGCGATTGGTCGGGTTGCAATTGGCCTTGGGCACCTTGGCCATGTTGGCGGTGATGAGCCTGCTGCTGCTGCGGCCGCTGCGCCGCCTCAAGTACCAGGCCATGGCGCTGGCTGCGCCGGGCCGCAGTGCCGAACAAGCCACAACCTTGCGCTGGAAGCGCGCCGACGAGATCGGGGAGTTGGGCCAACAACTCAACCATGCCAGTGGCCGTATCGCGGACTTGGTGGGTGAGTTGGAGAACAGCAATATCGAGCTGCGCCGCTTGGCCATGTATGACCAGCTCACCGGCTTGCCAAACCGGCGTCTGTTCAAAGAGCTGTACGACCATGCCCAAGCTGTGGCGCGACGCAGCCGAGGCACCATGGCCCTGATGTTCATCGACCTGGACCGCTTCAAGCAAATCAACGATGCGCACGGCCATGCGGCGGGCGATGTGCTGTTGCTGTGTATCAGCCAGCGCCTGCGCGACACCGCGCGCGAGTCCGACATCATCGGCCGCCTCAGTGGTGACGAGTTTGTGGCCCTGCTACCTCAAGCCCAAAATTTTGAGGCCATCGCGCACACCGCCCTGCGCCTGATCCATGCCATCGAAGAGCCCGTGGTGATTGACGCTGTGGGCACCA
This sequence comes from Ideonella sp., assembly GCA_034520165.1. Lineage (GTDB taxonomy): Bacteria > Pseudomonadota > Gammaproteobacteria > Burkholderiales > Burkholderiaceae_C > Ideonella. The sequence goes on along the minus strand of JAXHNT010000033.1, from coordinate 44,606 downwards.
AAGTGCGTATTTCGGCCACCATTGGCGTGGCCCGCTTTCCTCGCGATGGCGAAGACTTCGACGATCTGCTGCGCCATGCCGACCAAGCTATGTACCGCGCCAAGTCCTTGGGCAGAGGCCGCTATGCGCTCTACCGAGACGGCGATGTGCAGGCCATGCCGGCACCGCTGAACGACGAGACGGATGTCGAGATCCAGCACGCGCTGACGCGTCAAGAGTTGATGATGTTCTACCACCCGGTAGTGGATACCCGCACCGGCCAATCGGTAGGAACCGAAGCACTGATGCGTTGGCGCCACCCTGTTCGGGGCTTATTGACGCCCTCGCAGTTCATCCGCCGTGCTGAAGAGGCCGGCGTGCTGCATCAGCTGGCGTCTCGTGCCATCGAGCTTGCTTGCACCCAGGTCGCAAGCTGGAAGGGCCAAGGGCGCTTCCCAGGCAGCATTGCCATCAATGTTTCAGACGCGCAGTTCCGCCACGAGGATTGGCTGGAAACACTGCGTGTGGCGCTGAAGAAATACCGTGTCGAACCCGGCGAGTTAGAGGTCGAACTCACCGAGGCCACGCTGATGAGCGACCCGGAGAACACTGATCAGCGGGTGCGTGCATTGCGTGAAATGGGCGTCGGGCTGGTCATCGACGACTTCGGCTCGGGCATGTTCTCTCTGACTCGGCTGATGGCCTTGCAACCCAACCGCGTCAAGCTGGACCCGACTTTTGTACAAAGCATGGAAGACAACGAGTCCTCCCGCAAGATGGTGATCAGCATGGTGCGCATGGCACGCGGCTTGGGCTGGGAAGTGATCGCCGAAGGCGTGGAGACCACCAGCCAACGCGACATGCTGGGTCGCCTGGGTTGCCCGCTGCAGCAGGGTTATCTGTTTGGCGAGCCCCAGGCCGCCATGAAGGAGCCGCCTTGGCCGCTGCCCACCTGGAGCCTTGGTGGCGGCTTGCCCGTGGCCCCCAAGGTGGCAGCCAACGCCGCCATGCTGGCCCCCGGCTACATTGAGCCTGGCAGCTCGCCGAGCCACCCGCGCAAGCGGCCCAAAGCACACTGAAGCGTGGCCGAGCGGACGGCCTGCCTGTCCCCCGGCCACACATGACGCGCTGAACGAAGCGTCACCGCGCCGCTTAGCGATGCACGATGCCCCCAAGCCAAGCACACGGTGCCCACCGGCTTGTCGGCCGACCCGCCGCCCGGCCCGGCAATGCCGGTCACGGCCAGCGACCAATGCGCCGCACTGCGCAAAAGCGCACCTTCAGCCATGGCGCGCGCCACGGGGTCGCTGACCGCACCGTGGGCTTCAAGCAAAGCTGCGGGTACGCCGAGCAGCTCCGTCTTGGCGGCATTGCTGTAGGTCACGAAGCCGCGGTCAAACCAGTCGCTGGAGCCCGCCAACTCGGTGCAGGCGGCGGCGATCAAGCCCCCGGTACAGCTTTCAGCCTATTTTCCTCAGTTACCCCGATGCCAACGCGATCAAGCCGGGGTTGGGTTTGGGCTGGCAGGCCAGGATTTTCTCGACGATGTAGCGCACCAGCGCAAACCAGCATTGCGGTTTGTCTAACTGCGGCGCGGTCGCCCGAACATGGCTCAAACCCGCGCGGACATTGACGATCAGCCGCTTGATCTGTGCGGCCGCTTCGTGCGTGACGCTCAGCAAGACTTTCTTCTGCCCGGCATGGCTGGTCAGCTTGCCCACCGCGCTGAGCAGCTTGGGGCGGCTTGTGATGGCCTCCAGGCGCGTCTTCGGATGCGCCAGCCGCACGTACCAGCTCCACCAGTTGTAGACCAGCGCCACGGCCCGCGCGCTCAGCGCGCAGCGCTCGATGTCGTGCGTGCTGTAGCCGCCCCAGCCCCACTGGTTCTTGATCTCGTCGAAGCCGTTTTCACAGTCGGCCCGGTCGCGGTAAAGCTGCCCGATGTTTTGCAACTCGTAGTGCGCGTTGCACACCAGCACGGCGTACTCCCAGCTCTTGACGGGTTCGTTCTCGTCGATGAAGTGCAGCTCGGCCTGCGCCGCGTCTTTGCCCTTGCCACGCCCGCAGCGCTTGACCCCGCCCTTGACCTCACCCTGGACCTCGACGATGAGGTTGAGCTTGCGCACTCGGCGCATCACGATGACGCGTCGCGATTGCGTCCATCCCGTCAGCCGCAACACGTCTTCGCACGCCTCCCAGCCTTGGCCTACGCCGGCCCAATCCCGCCGTGTCCATTGGCGCTTGATCAGCGTCTTCACGCCCGGGCTCTGGCGCAGCTTGAACAGGTAGGGCTGGCCAATGGCCTCCAGTGCGCTCATCTCGCCCTCGCTGCCAAACGCGCAGTCGCCCCGAACCAGCTTTGGGCGCGAGGCCGCTGGCATGTCTTCGAGCAAGGCCATCAGACCCGGCCGCGCGTGCACCGGGCTGTGCCGGTTGCCGCTGTCGAGCTGCGCGTCCAGCACCAGGCGCAGGTTGCCGATCCAGTAGGTGTGGATGGCGTGGCTGGGGCGCCCAGGCTTGTGCGGGTTGTAGCTGACCACGGCCCCGTCTTGCTTGCCGTACAGCACCTTGATGGTGGTGTCGCAGTCCAGTATCCACGGCGTGGCCGTGGCCAGCGCGATGCTGTGCTTGAGCTGAGCCTGCATCCACTGCGTAGAGCGTGCCAATTGGGCTTGTTGCGCTGCGCGCTGCTCGGGCGTGTGCTCGTCATCGGGTGCCGGGGCGATGGCGCTCAGCGCTCGACGCAGGCTGTCGTCGCCGATGATCTTGTTCATGCCCAGGATGCTGGGCGCCACCCCGTCACCGCGCAGCGCGCCCACATGCGCGTAGCGGCAATGCCCGTCCAGGATCGACAACATCCATGTGCCCAGCACGTCCACCAGCGCCGGCGCATTGGGGCTGGTGTAGCTCAGTGGGCAGCTCTTGAGCCAGGCCTCGAACAAACCGCTGGTCTCCAGGTATTCGGCAAAGAAGGTCAGTTGGCCCAAGGCCGTTGCACGGCCGCGCTCGTCCCAGCGCACCGAGAACACCCCACCTGGGGTCTGCACGCGCATGGCATCGTCGCCCGCTTCGGGCGCGGTGTTGATGGCCTCTTGACTCGCCGCAGCCACCGGCTTGACCGCCATCCGCGTCGCCAACTTGCGCTCACCCATCAGGTGCCTCCTGTCTTCGCTACGAAACCCGCGCCCAGTCTAGGTTCGCGGGGCGTTCAGGCAGGTCAACTGAGGAAAATAGGTTCAGCACAGCACAACTGCTGCCCGCGCGTGCGCAAGGCCTGGGCCAAGGCGGGCAGTAGAGTATGCAGATCGCGCTGCGCATCGGTGCTCAACAGGCTCATGGCATCTCCGCAGTAGGTGCTCAGGTGCCATGACGCCACAGCGCCATCACCATCAAAGTGCACAGGGCCGCCACGAGGTCATCCAAAATGATGCCAAAGCCCTGAGCCCAACCCGGCGCTTGGCCTGGTTGGGCTTTGAAGAGACCATCCGCCCAGCGCACCGGCCCCGGCTTGGCCGCATCAAACAAGCGGAACAAGGCGAAGGCCACCAATTGGGTCCACCAACCCGCTGGGGTCACCACCCACAGGACGAGCCAAAAGGCCAGGACCTCATCCCAGACGATGGCACCGGGGTCTGCCGTGGCCATGGCTTGTGCGGTGCGCGTGCACGCCCACCAGCCCAGCAGCAAACCGCCCAACAAGACGCCCGCCCACTGCAGATCGGTGAGCCAATGGTCCAGCACCAGAAACGAGGCCCACGCCCACAGCGTGCCCACCGTGCCAGGGGCGACGGGAGCAAGGCCACTGCCAAAACCAAAAGAGACCCAGTGCAGCGGGTTCGACAGCATCAGGCGCGCACTGGCGCGCCGAGGGACCGTTTGGCCGCGCTCGTCGCGAACGATCGCGGCCTCAGAGACGGGCGTGTTCATGACTTGAAATGGTCAAACGCCGCCAAGCCCGCCAAAGGCAGCGGCTGGCCCTGCAAGGTGACGACCAAGCCCTGATCGGCGGCCTGCACACGGCCGATGCAGTGCACCGGGGTGTGGGCCGCTGCGCTCGCCTGCAGCACCGCCTGATGACGGCTTGCGGGCGCGGTGAAGAGCAACTCATAGTCGTCTCCGCCGGTCAGCAAACAGGTGCGCTGCCACGCCTCAGTTTGGGCGGCCAGGATGGCCGAACAAGGGAACGCAGCCAACTCCAAGCTCGCACCCACGCTTGAGGCACGCAGCACATGCCCAAGGTCACCCAGCAAGCCATCCGACACATCGATGGCCGCGCTGGCCACACCCCGCAACGCCAGCCCCAACTCGACACGCGGTGTAGGGCACTCCATCGCCTGCCGCACTTGGTCAAACGCATCGCCCGACAGGCTGAGACTGCCGCGAAACACTTCCAGCGCCAGCCGCGCATCCCCCAAGCAGCCGCTGACCCAGATCTCGTCGCCCGCCTGCGCGCCGCTGCGCAGCAGCGCCTGGCCGGGGGGCACTTCGCCCATCACCGTGATGCCAATGCACAGCACTGGCCCACCAGTGGTGTCGCCGCCCACCAGCTCAATGCCGTGGGCATCAGCCAGCGCCAGCAAGCCTTGGGCAAAGGGTGCCAAGAAGCGCTCTTCGGCACGCGGCATCGACAAACTGAGCGTGAAGGCCAGCGGGCTGGCCCCTGAGGCGGCCAAGTCGCTCAGGTTGACGGCCAAGGCCTTGTGGCCCAGCCGCTCGGGGGCCACGGTAGACAAGAAGTGGCGACCTTCGACCAATAGGTCGGTGGACACCGCCAATTGCTGCCCCGGTGTAGGACACAACAGAGCACAGTCGTCACCCACGCCCAGCGCTGCCCGCGTGACGGGGCGCTTGAAGTAGCGGGCAATCAAATCGAATTCACCAAGGGCCATACGAGGATTGTCGCTGTTGGCAACCCCTACTCCCGGCCTTGCACCTTGTTCGCCAACTCGACGGCAGACTTCACGCCCATCTTGTCGAACACCCGGGCGCGGTGCACCTCCACCGTGCGTACGCTGATCTGCAGGTCGTCGGCAATCAACTTGTTGGGCTTGCCCGCGATCACCAATTGCATGACTTCACGCTCACGGTCGGTTAAATCGGCCAAGGCCTGCTGCACCGCTGTTTTGCCGCGCACCAAGCGCAGTGCCGCCTCGCTGCGCGCCAGGGCTTGCTCGACCTTGTCAACCAAGGCGTTGTCGGAGAACGGCTTCTCGACAAAGTCAAAGGCACCGCGCTTGACGGTTTGCACCGCCGTGGGCACATCGCCATGGCCGGTCAGAAAGATCACTGGCAATCGCTCAATCAAGCCGCGCTCGATGAGCCGATCAAACAGCGCCAAGCCATTCATGCCCGGCATGCGCACGTCCAACAGCAAGCAGGACGGTGCAGCGGGCCAGCCCAGGTCTTGGGCGCCACCGGGGAGGCGCTGGTCCAGCAGTTGCTCAAAGGCTTCGGCACTGGCAAAGCCCTCCGAGAGCAAACGGCGCGAGCGCAACAACCAGGCCAGGGCATCACGCACCACGTCCTCGTCGTCCACCAGGTAGACCATGGGCAAGCCGAATGTGGGTGTCATGAAGCGGGCTCCTCGGGAGACTTTGGGACATCAGCAATGGCGGGTGCCACGGGCGGGCGCTGTGGCTCAGGCACGGGCAGAGTAAACCGAAACTCGCAGCCGCCGCCGTCTTGCGCCGCTGCCGGACCAAAGTCCAGCACGCCGCCATGCTGCTCGATCACAGTACGGCACAAGGACAGCCCCAAACCCATGCCCTCTTCTCGGGTGGTGAAGAACGGTGTGAACAACTTGGCCGCCACCTCAGGCGCAATGCCGGGGCCACGGTCGATGAGCGCAAAGCGCACCCAGCGGGCATGGGTTTGGGTAACGCGCAGCACCAGCACGCGCTCGGCCAAATCGACCTTGCCCTCCATGGCCTGTAGTCCATTGCGGGTCAGGTTCAGCAGCACTTGCTCCACCATGGTGCGGTCAGCCATCACCCGAGGGGCGGGCTTAGGGCATTGCACCTCCAGCCGCGTGCCCGTCTTGCGGGCTTGCAAGCGCACCAAGGGCATGACGGACTCGATGAGCAGGTCTGCCGCAATCGGCTCTTTGGCCTGCTCACGCCGCCGCACCAGGCCATGCACGCTCTTGATGACCCGCCCTGCGCGCTCAGCCTGCTCAGCAATGCGCTCCAGGGCTTGCTTCATCATGCTGGGTGGCATGTCAGGGTCCTCCAGCAGATTGAGTGAGCCCGTGGCATAGCTGGCAATCGCTGCCAAGGGTTGGTTCAGTTCATGGCTTAGCAGCGTGGCCATCTCGCCCACGCTGGCCAAGCGGGCGGCAGCCGCCAGACGCTCTTGCTGCTGACGCGAGCGCTCTTCCATGCGACGCTGCTCACTCACATCCAGGGCCGCACTCATCCAGCCCGCATGGTGACCCACGCGGTCCAGCAAAGGGGCCTCGTAAATCATCACGGGAAAGCGCTCACCGCTCTTGCGAATGAACAGGGTCTCAAAGCCTTGTCGCTGAGCGGCCAGATCAGCGGCCGCTGGGTTCAGGCGGTCACCTTGGCGGCGCTGATATTCCTCGACATGCTCGGGCGGCCAATAGGGCGGTGGTGTCTGACCAATGATCTCGTCCGCACTGAATCCGACCATTTCACAAAAGGCCGGGTTGACATAGGTGACGCGGCCTTGGCGGTCGCGAGCGCGCAAGCCGGTGACCAGCGAATCCTCCATGGCCCGCCGAAAGGCCAGCGCATCGGCCAGGGCCAACTCGGCCCGCGCTCGGCGCCGCACGTCCCGCGCCAGCAGCACCACCAAAGCAAACAGGACCAGGGACAAACCCAACACCAAAGCAGTCGTGAGGTTGGGAATGAGGCCGGGGCGGCCGTAGACAGCGTCCGCGCGCAGCAATAAGGGGGGGCCGGCCACATCGACCAATCGGGTGGCCTGGTAGATGCCCGTGCCGCGTAGCGCGCCGGATCGGGCCAAGCGGGTGCCATCGGCTTCGACCACGGAGATCTCGTGTTCAGTCACGCCAACGCTCTGCACCGCGCTCTCCAGCAACATGGGCAGACTCAGGGTAGCCACCACAAAGCCTTTGAGCTGCCCCTGCACCTGCGCGGGCACACACAGGTCCAGCACTTCCAAACCATGCCCGGCCTGCTGAGGCACAAAGTAAGAGCGCGACAGCACCGGCGATGAGGTGCGCAGCGCCAAGACACAGGCGGACTGCATCTCCACCTCTTGGTCGCTGCGGCGCAGTTGCGCAAACAAAGAGCCCTCCAGCGGGCTGTCCAGCGCATCCAGGGTTTTGAGGGCAGGGTCGCGCCATTCCAGGCGCAGCATCTCACGCCGCTGCTTGAGCATTTCTCCGGCGTCGTAATGCCACTGCGCCAGAGGCGGGTCGTTCCAGGTCAGCGACTGCGCGGATTGCACCGCGCGCTGGGTCGCGCGACGCATCTCGGAGGCCACCGCCGAGGCCATCGACTCGGCCTTGTCTTGGGCTCGGTTGGACTCATGATCCAAGGTCAGCCGCACCAACAGTGTCTGCGCCACCGCCAGCAAGGCGATCAACACCACCCAGGGCAGCCATCGAGGGCGGCGCCGGAGGCGGCGGATGTCGAGCAGGGAACTGAGGTCAGTCATGGGCACCCCATTGTGCCGACCCCCTGCCTACCCGCCGCCGTGGAAACTACGCAGCCTGAGAGCCCCGGTGTGCCCAGCCTGTGGTGCGCTTCTCCACCCAGGAGAACAGCTCGTACATGACCATGGCCATCGCCCCGATGGTGACCAGGCCCGCAAAGGCCAGCGGCATGCGCTGCTGGCTGCCTGCGCTTTGCATCAGGTAGCCGATGCCGGAATCACCAGCGGTCATCTCCGCCAGCACCGTGCCGACAAAGGCCAGGGTGATGGCGATCTTGAGCGAGCCATAGAAGTAGGGCATTGAACGCGGCAGGCCCACTTTGACCAGCACATCCCAGCGCTTGGCACCCAGAACGCGCAGCACGTCCTCCAGCTCCGGCTCCAGTGTGGCCAAGCCCGTCGCAATGTTGACGGTGATGGGGAAGAAGGAAATCAGGAACGCGGTGATGATGCCTGGCCCCAAGCCAATGCCAAACCAGACCACCAAGATCGGAACCACCGCCGCCTTGGGCACGGCATTGAAGGCCACCATCAAGGGGTAGAGGGCTTTGTAGGCCAGGCGCGAGCTGCCAATCAGAAAGCCCAGCATGACACCCACCACGATGCTGATGGAGAAACCCAGCATGGTGACCCAAAAGGTCTTCCAAGCAGCTTCCAAGAGCGGCCCGCGGAACTCACCGAACTGCAAGGCAATTTGCCACGGGCTTGGGAATATGTAGTCTGGCACGCTGAGTGCCATCACCACGATTTGCCACAAGAACAAGGTGATAGCCAACACGATCAAAGGTGAGAAACGTTCAACCTGAGGAGAAATGGATAAGCTCATTGGGGCACCACCACACCAGTCTTGCGCATGGCACCGATATGACCACGCAGTTCATGAACGATCTCTGTGAACTCGGGCGTGTAGGTAACTTCTAAGTCCCGAGGGCGCGGCAGATTGATGTCACGCTGCACCACGAATCGACCGGGGCTCCTGCTCATGCAGTAGACCTTATCAGCCAGAAACACACTCTCACGCAGATCGTGGGTCACTAGGATCACATTGAACTGCTGAGCGGCGTGCAGGTCGCGCAAGGCACACCACAACTCCTCGCGCGTGAAGGCATCCAAAGCACCAAAGGGCTCGTCCAACAAGAGCATCTTGGGCTCATGGATCAGCGCTCGGCAAATGCTGGCACGCTGCTGCATGCCGCCAGAGAGCTGCCAAGGGAACTTGTCTTCATAGCCGCCCAGACCCACGCTTTGCAGCAGGGTTCTAGCGCGGGCTTCAAACTCCGCCCGCTTGGCCTTGAACTGGCTGCGGTAGGGCTCCACAATCTCCAGAGGCAGCAGCACGTTCTGCATGGTGGTGCGCCAGGGCAGCAAGCTAGACGCCTGAAAAGCCATGCCGCTGATCTTGAGCGGGCCCGTCACCGGCTGCCCATCAATGGTGATGCTGCCTTTGCTGGGCATTTTCAAGCCCGTCGTCAGCTTCATGAAGGTGGACTTGCCACACCCTGAAGGCCCGACGATGGCAATGAACTCACCCCGCCCCACCTGCAAGGAGATGTCCTCCACAGCGAACTGACCTTGGGCCAATAACTCATCGTTATAGGCCAGCCACACATTTTGAAAGTCAACAAAGGCAGACATCAGGGGCCTCACTTGCGGGGCGCGGGCAGGATATTGCGATCGGCCGCACTGGGCAGCAAGGCATCGGTCCAAATGGCGCTGACATTGACCCGCGTCTTGGTGGCAAAGGCGTCAGACACCTGTGAGGCCATCAGGGTCAGACGGCCCGGGTTGACGGCGCCAAAGCCTTCAGCCCGCGCATCAGGGCTGGCCACCACGGCGTCGATCGCCATGCGCAAGCGGCGCTTTTCAAGGTCCACATTGATGATGCCGTCGCGCGCCTTCACGTAGGCAATTGCTTCATCCGGACTGGCCATGACTTCCTTGGCGCCCTTGGTGAAGGCCAACAAGAAGGCCTTCACAGCCTGCGGGTTCTCTTTGATCAGCTTGGGGCTGGCGATGATGGCGTTGCCATAGAGCTTCACCCCATGACTGGCAAAGGGCAAGACGACAATGTCTTCCGTCTTGATGCCGCGCGCTTCGAGGTTGAGCAAGGACGTGAAGGAGAAACCGGTGATCGCATCGACATCCCCACGCACCAGCATGGTCTCGCGCAGCGGCGGGTCCATGGTCGTCCACTGCACCGAGCCCAGGTTATTGGCCTTGGCAAAGATCGGGAAGGCCTTGCGACCGGCGTCAAAGCTGGGGGCGCCGAGCTTTTTGCCTGCCAGATCGGCGGGCTTGCTGATCTTGCTGCTCTTCAGCGCCAAGACGGCTGCAGGCGTGTTGTTGTAGACCATCATCACCGCCACCGGCTTGTTCGGCGCGTCAGGGTTGTTGGCATGGAATTCCATCAGGGCCGCCACGTCGGCAAAGCCCATGTCATAGGCGCCAGACGCCACGCGTGTGACCGTACCGCTGGACCCGGTGCCAGCGTCGATGGTCACATCCAGCCCTGCCGCTTTGTAGTGGCCCTTGGCGGTGGACGCCAAGAACAGGGCCGCTGGGCCTTCGAAGCGCCAATCCAACTGAAACTTAAGGGGGTCGCGGCGAGCCATGACGCCGGTGCTGCACACCAAGGTGGCGGCGAGCGTCGCGCCCATCAAACGTCGGCGAGAGAAGGAAGTAACAAGCGACATGGCAAAACTCCAATCAAAGTACTGAGACAGGGACTGAGCCGAGAGAACTCAGGGGGGAAAACCTTGCTGCTGCCAGCGCGCCAACAACTGGCGCTCTGGCTCGGTCATTTGGGTGGCATTGTTGATAGGCATGGCCCGCTGCTGCACCGCCTGCTGAACAATGGCCGCGGCATGGCGTTGCACCAACTCGGGCGTGTGCAAGGCGACGCCTTTGTTTTGAACTTGAGCGTTATGGCAGAGCACGCAGCGCTGCTCGATCACCGCCTTGACTTCAGCGAACTGAACCGGCGCAGGCGCTGCCACTGCAGGGCTGGGCTTGGGCGCCAGCATCACAGCCAGCGCCAGCAGCAACACACAACCCGCCACCGCATAGCCCCACGGTGCAGGCGGCCATCGACATGGGCTTTGTGGCGCGCCACAAAGCTGTAGCGAATCAGGGCACCGGCCAACATCAAGGCCACCAGCACCAGCCAATTGTGCGGCGCGCCCGTGAGCCAACCGTAATGGTTGGAGATCATGGCGATCAGCACCGGCAAGGTGAAGTAAGTGTTGTGAACACTGCGCTGCTTGCCGCGCTGACCGTGAATGGGGTCGGGCGCCTGCCCCGCCCGCAACTGCGCCACCACGGTGCGCTGGCCCGGGATGATCCAGAAGAACACATTGGCACTCATGGCGGTGGCCATCATGGCGCCTACCAACAAAAACGCGGCGCGGCCGGCAAACAACTGGCATGCCGCCCAAGACGCCACCACCACCACCACGGTGATGATGGCACCCACCAAGCGCTCACCATCCGGGCGCTGGCCGAACACGCGGCACACGACGTCGTAGATCAGCCAGAACACCACCAAAAAGGCCAGCGCCGCAGCAATGGCAGCCCCCGCCGACCAGTCATAGACCGATTTGTCGATCAGGTAGGTGCCGGCATTGAAGAGATAGAGCACGGTGAACAGGGCAAAGCCTGTGAGCCAGGTGCTGTAGCTCTCCCAGTAGAACCAATGCAGGTTTTTGGGCAAGCTGGGCGGCGACACCAGGTATTTTTGGGGGTTATAAAAGCCGCCGCCATGCACCGCCCACAGCTCCCCATCGACCTTTTTGGCCAGCAAATCGGGTGCCGTGGGCTTGGTGAGGCTGCTGTCGAGGAAAACAAAGTAGAACGACGAGCCGATCCAGGCAATGGCCGTGATGACATGCGCCCAGCGCAGCAGGAGATTGGCCCAGTCGAGCAAATATGCGTCCATGGCAACCCATTAGCAGGAACCGCGCCAGCGAAAGTGCAACCCACCCGCTCGGCACGCCTGCTCCCACCACAGCGGGCTCTGTGAGAAGCGAAGGGTCGCAAACTGAGCAAGCTCAGGCACCGCGGCGACGTGCTTAAAGTGTATACACCATTTCCGGACAGACCCCCCGGATTTTCCCGGGCATGGTGCACGGCCATCACCCAATCTGGTGCACCTCAGCCGAGGGCGGCGGGTCGCCTCCGGTGGTCATGCCCCGCTTTGGGGCCAAGCCTAGGAGGGTGGGCGGCAGAATGCTCAGGATCCGCGATAGGTGGACCAGGACCACGGGCTGACCAACAAAGGGACGTGGTAATGCCCTTGCGCATCGGCAATGCCAAAGTCAAGGTGTACGGTGCCTACAAAAGGGGGCTCCGGCAACACCAGGCCAAGCGCTCGAAAGTACTCGGCCGCCTCAAAGCTGAGCCGCCATGTGCCCGCCGCCAGGGCCGCGCCCTCCAACAGAGGACCATCGGCCCGCCCATCCGCGTTGAGCGTCACGCGTTTGATCACCTGCGCGTCGTCGCCTTGAACGCGCAGCAGTGTCACCTGCATGCCCGCAGCCGGGCAGCCATGGGCAGTGTCCAGAACGTGAGTGGAGAGACGACCCATGATGGTCCTTTCTGAGCTGGTATACGACAAAAGAGTGGCGTGTGTTTTGCCAAAGTGTATACACTTTAGGAAAGCCATCCAAGTGTTCAACGCTGGTGCCACCCAAGACCAAACCCCGCCCCTTGGCTGCGGCCGCCCCTAAAAGCGGACGTCGCAGCAAAGCTTCGCGCGAAGCCATTGAGCCCGTGGGCAGCGCCAGCCATGGCGCGACGGAACGCATCGTGGCCTCCATCACGGCCGCGATCGTCGAGCGGCGCCTGATGCCCGGCACCAAGCTGGCCGAGCAAAAAATCGCCGACATCTTCGCCGTCTCTCGCACCATCGTGCGCCAAGCCTTGAACCAACTCTCGCGCGACCATCTGGTCACGCTCTCACCGGCGCGCGGCGCTTTTGTGGCCACCCCCAGTGTGGAGGAGGCTCGACAGGTGTTCCAGGTGCGCGGCATGCTGGAGACCGCCATGGTCAGGGCCCTGGCCACGAGCATCACCGATGCCCAAATCAGCCAACTGCGGCAGCACTTGCAGTTGGAGCGTGAGGCCATCGCGCGCACCGATGTGCCTGGCCGCACGCGCTTGCTGGCGGACTTCCATGTGGTTTTGGCCCGTATGCTCGGCAACACCGTCTTGGCGGAACTGCTGAATGACCTGCTGAACCGCTCGTCATTGATCGCGCTGATGTATCAGTCCAGCCACTCTGCCGAGCACTCGCAAGACGAGCACAGCCGCATCGTTGAAGCCCTGGCCGAGCGCGATAGCAAAACAGCCACCAAGCTCTTGACCCAGCATCTCAGCAGTGTCGAGCGCAACCTGCATCTGGACCCCCGCAGCCCTGACTTAGCCCTCGCGCTTTTGCCCCCCACACCATGAGCACTTCCCCCCGCTATCCACGAGACCTGCGCGGCTATGGCCGCAAGCCACCGCACGCCCAATGGCCAGGCCAGGCCCGTGTGGCGGTGCAGTTTGTGCTGAACTATGAAGAGGGCGGCGAGAACTCAGTGCTGCATGGCGATGCAGGCTCGGAGCAGTTTCTCTCGGAGATGTTCAACCCCCCCGCCTTTGCCGACCGGCACTTGTCGATGGAAGGCATTTACGAGTACGGCTCGCGCGTGGGCGTGTGGCGCCTGCTGCGTGAGTTTGAACGCCGCAGTCTGCCCTTGACCATTTTTGGTGTGTCGATGGCGCTGGAGCGCAACCCCGAGGTCACTGCCGCCTTCATGGAACTGGGCCACGAGATTGCCTGCCATGGTTGGCGTTGGATCCACCACCAAAACATGCCGCCCGAGCAGGAGCGCGAGCACCTGGAGCGCGGCATGGCCCTGATCGAGAAGCTGACCGGCCCACTGCTGCCGCCCGAGCAGCGCATCCACGGTGCGGGCTGGTACACCGGCCGCGACAGCCCCAACACCCGCCGCTTGGTGGCCGAGCATGGTGGTTTTGCCTATGACAGCGACTACTACGGCGACGATCTGCCCTTCTGGCTGACGGTGCGCAAGAGCGATGGCAGCCCCAGCCCGCATTTAGTGGTGCCTTACACACTGGATTGCAACGACATGCGCTTTGCCCTGCCGCAAGGCTATAGCCATGGCGATGAGTTTTTTGAGTACCTGCGCGACGCCTTTGATGTGCACTGGGCCGAAGGCGATGAGCGCCCCAGCATGATGAGCATTGGCATGCACTGCCGCCTCTTGGGCCGCCCGGGCCGGATGCGCGCCTTGCAGAAATTTTTGGACCATATCCAGCGCCATGACCGCGTCTGGATCACCCGTCGCATCGACATCGCCCGCCATTGGCGGCAAACCCACCCCTACGACGCCAGCACCGCTTTTTTGTGGGAATGACATGAGCCCAAGCCCCCAGCCCAACACCCTGACCCTGACCCTGACCACGCTCAACGAGGCCAGCGCGGAAGCCTTCGCCCAGCATCTTAACGGCATTTATGAGCATTCCCCGTGGGTGGGTGAACGCGCCGCCGCGCTGCGCCCCTTTGCCAGCCTGCATGCCCTCAAGCACACGCTGGTGACCGTCGTGCGCCAGGCCGGCCGTGAGGAGCAGTTAGCCCTGATCCGCGCCCACCCGGAGTTGGCGGGCAAGGCCATGGTGGCCAAGTCCCTGACGGCCGAGTCCACCCATGAGCAAAGCACGGCCGGGCTCACCCATTGCAGCCCGGAAGAGTTTGCGCACCTGCAGCGACTCAATGCCGACTACAACGCGCGCTTTGGCTGGCCCTTCATCTTGGCGGTGCGAGGCCCGCGTGGCCTGGGCTTGAGCCGCCAAGAGATCATCAGCACCTTTGAGCGCCGCCTGCAGGGCTCTGCCGCCTTTGAGTTTGCCGAGGTGCTGCGCAATATCCACCGCATTGCCGAGATTCGCCTGAACGACAAATTCGGCCACATGCCATTGCAAGGCCAGCAGGTGTGGGACTGGGCTGAAGTCTTGGCCCAGCACAGCGAGGTGGAGGGTGCGCTGACCGTCACCTATTTGACCGAGCCACATCGCGCCTGCGCCAAGCAGCTAGCCCATTGGATGCGTGACGACTGCGGCTTCGACAGGGTGGACATCGACGCCGTCGGCAATGTGGTCGGTGTCTACGACGGCCAGACGCCCGACGCGCCACGCTTGCTGACGGGCAGCCACTACGACACCGTGCGCAATGGCGGCAAGTACGACGGCCGTCTCGGCATTTTGGTGCCCATGGCCGTGGTGCTTGCGCTCAAGGCCAGCGGCACCCGCCTGCCCTTTGCACTGGAGGTCGTGGGCTTCTCCGAAGAAGAAGGCCAGCGCTACAAGGCCACCTTCCTGGGCTCCTCCGCACTGACCGGGCAGTTCGACACGCGCTGGCTGGACCAGCAAGACGCCCAAGGCGTGCCGCTGCGCGAAGCCATGGGGCGCGCAGGCTTGTGCGTGGACGACATCCCCAAACTGCGACGCGATGCTGCACGCTACCTGGGCTTTGTCGAGGTTCACATCGAGCAGGGGCCGGTGCTCAATGCACTGGACTTGCCGCTGGGCGTGGTGACCTCCATCAACGGCAGCGTGCGTTTCATGGGCGAGGCCATTGGCCAAGCCTGCCATGCGGGAACCACGCCCATGGGCCAACGGCAAGACGCCGCGGCGGCCGTGGCCGAGCTGATTTTGGCGCTGGAGAAGCGCGCTTCGCAAGTGCCCGATTTGGTCGGCACGGTCGGCATGCTGGAGGTGCCACAGGGTTCCATCAATGTGGTGCCTGGGCGCTGCCGCTTCAGCATGGACATCCGCGCCACCACCGACGCCGCCCGGGATGCCTGTGTGGCCGATATGCGCGAGCACATCGCCCGCATCAGCGAGGCCCGAGGCGTGCATTTCCAGCTTGAAGAAACCATGCGGGCCAGCGCCGCCCCCAGTCACCCGACGTGGCAGGCGCACTGGGAAGCTGCTGTGGCGGCCTTGGGGCTGCCCGTACACCGCATGCCCAGCGGCGCTGGCCATGACGCCATGACCCTGCACACCGTCATGCCGCAAGCCATGTTGTTTGTGCGCGGTCTGAATGCCGGCATCAGCCACAACCCGCTGGAGTCCATCACCGCCGACGATGCCGACCTGGCCGTCCAAGCCTTTCATCACCTGCTGGCCGCCGTGACCAGCACGGCCGCTCAAGGAACCTGACTCATGACTGCTTCTACCGACTACACCGCACTGGACGCCTGGGTGGACGCCCACTTCGACGAGCAAGTCCGCTTTCTGCAGGCGCTCGTGCAAGTGCCCACCGACACGCCGCCTGGCAACAATGCCCCCCATGCTGAGCGGCTGCGCGAGTTACTGGCTGAGATGGGCCTGCCTACTGAGGCCCTCCCCGTCCCCGCTGATGAAGTGCAGGCCTATGGCTTGCAAAGCATCACCAACCTGATCGTGCGGCGGCGCTTTGCCGACAACGGCCCCGTCATCGCGCTCAACGCCCATGGCGACGTGGTGCCGCCGGGCGAGGGCTGGACATACGGCCCCTACAGCGGCGAGGTGGTGGACGGCAAGCTCTATGGCCGCGCGGCAGCGGTCAGCAAGTGCGACATGAGCACCTTCACCTTCGCGCTGCGCGCGTTGGAGTCGCTAGGCACACCGCGCCGAGGCGGGGTGGAGTTGCACTTCACTTATGACGAAGAGTTTGGCGGCGAGCTGGGCCCGGGCTGGCTCTTGAAGCATGGCCACACGCGGCCTGACCTGATGATTGCCGCCGGCTTCAGCTACCAAGTGGTGGTGGCCCACAACGGCTGCTTGCAGTTGGAGGTGACGGTGCAAGGCGATATGTCCCACGCCGCCATTCCCGACAGTGGCACCGATGCCCTACAAGGCGCGGTGCACATCATGAACGCGCTCTACCGGCTCAACAGCGATTACCTGCAGGTGCGCTCAAGCGTCGAGGGCATCACCCACCCGTATCTGAACATTGGCCTGATCCAAGGCGGCACCAACACCAATGTGATCCCTGGCAAAGTGGTGCTCAAGCTGGATCGGCGCATGATCCCTGAAGAAGACCCGGCGGCGGTCGAAGCCAGCCTGCGCGAGTGCATGGCCCAGGCCGCCGCCAGTTTCAACCCGCCGCGAGGTGGCAAAAAGCTGGGCGTGGAGGTGCGGCGCTTATTGTTGGCCCGCGCCATGCAGCCCTTGCCCGGCAATGCGCCGCTGGTGGCGGCCATTCAAGCCCACGGCCACGCCGTGTTTGGAGAGACCATCCCTGCGGTGGGGACGCCGCTCTACACCGATGTTCGCCTGTACGGCGAGCAGCAAATCCCTGGGGTGATCTACGGCGCAGGCCCACGTACAGTCCGCGAAAGCAATGCCAAACGGGCCGATGAGCATATCGTGCTGGAAGACCTGCGCCGAGCCACCAAGGTCCTGGCACGGTCGCTGCGGGATTTACTGACGTAAACCTGCACGGCCTGCCTACAATCGCCAGCCCCGGCCCTAGACCTGGGTTGGCAAGGAGAAGCTTTGACCACTGCCGATGAAAAGCGCGACGAACTCCGCCGCGCCGCGCTTGAGTATCACGAGTTCCCGACGCCCGGAAAGCTGGAGATTGCTGCGACCAAGCAGTTGATCAACCAGCGCGACCTGGCCCTGGCCTATTCCCCCGGCGTGGCTTTTGCGTGCGAAGCCATTGTGGAGGACCCGGCCAATGCCTTCCGCTACACCTCGCGTGGCAACTTGGTGGCCGTGGTCACCAATGGCACCGCCGTGCTAGGCCTGGGCAATATCGGCCCGCTGGCTTCTAAGCCGGTGATGGAAGGCAAAGCCGTTCTGTTCAAGAAGTTCGCCGGGATTGACGTCTTTGACTTGGAAATCAAGGAAGACAACCTCGACAAGCTGGTGGACATCGTCGCGGCCCTGGAGCCCACCTTTGGGGGCATCAACCTCGAAGACATCAAGGCCCCAGACTGCTTTTATGTCGAGCGCAAGCTGCGCGAGCGGCTCAAGATCCCCGTCTTCCACGACGACCAGCACGGCACGGCCATCGTGGTGGGTGCAGCCTTGCTGAACGGCTTGAAGGTCGTGGGCAAGGACATCAAGAGCGTCAAGCTGGTGTCGTCCGGCGCCGGTGCGGCGGCCCTCGCCTGCTTGAACCTGCTGGTCAAGCTGGGGATGCCGCGCGAGAACATCTGGGTGACCGACCTGGCCGGTGTGGTCTACAAAGGCCGTACCGAACTGATGGACCCGGATAAGGCCGAGTTCTCGCAAGAGACCGAGCAGCGCACGCTGCGCGAGGCCATTGTCGGCGCCGACATCTTCTTGGGCCTGTCTGCGGGCGGCGTATTGAAAGCCGACATGGCCGCCAGCATGGCCGCCAAGCCCTTGATCTTTGCGCTGGCCAACCCGACGCCGGAGATCATGCCCGAAGAGGTCAAGGCGGTGCGCAGCGACGCCATCATGGCCACTGGCCGGACGGACTACCCCAACCAGGTCAACAACGTCCTGTGCTTCCCCTACATCTTCCGGGGCGCGCTGGACTGCGGTGCAACCACCATCACCGACGAGATGGAAATCGCCTCGGTGCATGCCATTGCCGACTTGGCCCAGGCTGAGCAGAACGAAGTGGTGGCTGCTGCCTATGCCGGCGAGAAGTTGGCTTTTGGCCCCGAGTACCTGATTCCCAAGCCCTTTGACCCGCGCTTGATGATGATGATCGCGCCAGCGGTCGCTCAAGCAGCGGCTGACAGCGGCGTGGCCCAGCGCCCGATCACCGACATGGAGGCCTACCGCGAACGGCTGCAGAGCTTCGTCTACGCCTCCGGCACGGTCATGAAGCCGATTTACGCCGCGGCCAAGCGCGCAGCGAAGAAGCGCGTGGCTTATGCCGAGGGTGAAGATGAGCGCGTGCTGCGAGCCTGCCAAATCGTGGTGGATGAGGACTTGGCGCGCCCAACGCTGATTGGGCGCCCTGCCATCATTGCCCAGCGCATCGAAAAGTTTGGCCTGCGCTTGCAAGAAGGCCTGGACTATGAGGTCGTCAACGTCGAGCAAGATCACCGCTACCGCGACTTCTGGCAAACCTATCACCGCATGGCCGAGCGCCGGGGCGTGACAGAGCAACTGGCCAAGATCGAGATGCGGCGGCGCCTGACCTTGATTGGCTCCATGCTGCTGCACAAAGGTGATGTGGACGGCCTGATTTGCGGCACCTGGGGCAGCACTGCCACCCACCTGGAGTACATCGACCAAGTGATCGGCAAGGCTGCCGGGGGCAGCCCTCGCACCGAACAAGATGTGCGGGTCTACGCCTGCATGAACGGGCTGATGTTGCCGGGCCGCCAAGTCTTCTTGGTGGACACCCACGTCAATTACGACCCCACGCCAGAAGAGTTGTGCGAGATCACGGTGATGGCCGCCGAAGAGATGATGCGCTTTGGCATCAAGCCCAAGGTGGCGCTGCTGTCGCACTCCAATTTCGGCTCGTCCAACCAACCCAGTGCGGTCAAGATGCGCCAGACTTTCCAGCTCTTGCGCCAACAAGCGCCCTGGCTGGAGGTGGACGGCGAGATGCATGGCGATGTGGCCCTGGACCCAGAAGCCCGCAGTCGGCTCATGCCCAACACCTTGCTGCAAGGCGAAGCGAACCTGCTGGTGCTGCCCAATATCGACGCCGCCAACATCAGCTACAACCTGCTCAAAACGGCCTCGGGCGGCGGTATTGCCATTGGCCCGGTGCTCTTGGGGGCCGCCAAGCCGGTGCATATCCTGACGCCTTCAGCAACCGTTCGCAGGGTGGTCAACATGACGGCACTGACTGTGGCTGATGCCAACGCGGTGCGCTGAGCCACACTGCGCATCGCGCGGTTGATCACTTCAGGCGAGGCCTTGGGCCTCGCCTTTTTCTTGATCGCCCCAAGTTTGTGCGCAAGACCAACACTCCGCAGCGCCAAGGCCGGTTCATGTTTTTTGCAGTGCGTCATATTTCGCGAAACCTTGTAAATTCTCACGAATTTCGAGAGTGCTCACTCACAACTTAACCTTGGCTTTGCTCAGTTTTGCGGCAGGTCTCTTGTGGTTTTCGCGCCAATCAGATAGCATCACGGTTTAGTTTTTCAGGGTAAACCCGTGACACGCATCGGTCCTCTGCTGGTGACTGAATCTTCGTCAAGGTCTGGGCTCAAGCCTGCACCGCGTACACGAGGTTCGGGCTTGCTGGCGGCTGTGTCGATGAGCGTTGCACTCATGAGCGCCAGCCTTGGCTTGGGCGTGCATGGGACGGCTCAGGCCCGAGACTCGGCAGGGTCCACCACGGTGGCCATACCGGAAATCTCACGGTCTGCACTCCCCGTCGAAGCGCAGCATACTGAACGGTTGATTCTGGCCGGAGGCCCCTTTCCTTACGGAAAGGACGGCACCGTGTTTGGCAACCGTGAAAGGCTGCTGTCTAGGCAGGCTCGGGGCTACTACCGCGAATACACCGTCCCTACACCTGGCGCTCGCAACCGGGGTGCTCGGCGGATTGTCTGCGGTGGCCAGCAAGTTCAAGCTCCTGACGCATGTTTTTACACCGCTGACCACTACGCGAGCTTCAAGCGCATCGTGAAGTGACCAGCTGATCGGTTCTCGGTTTTTTATTTTGAACACAAGGAGGAACGCGACATGCTTTTGCAATCTGTGCGTCCCAACATCGTGCAGGCGATACGCGCATTCCGGGTCGATGATCTGATGCGCGCGGCCCAGGAGTCGGGCCAGCACTTCTTGTTTGCCAATCTCACCGAAGCCCAGTCCAAGCAGGACGTGTTGGAGGGCATTGCCACCTCCTTCCTGTTCCCGCAGCACTTCGGCAAAAACTTGGATGCGCTCTACGACTGCATGACCGACTTGGTGCACAAGTCGGGCAGCCAACCCGGCTTTGTGGTGGTGCTGGAGCAGATTCCGGACAACTCCAAGTTCGACCGTGAGTCGCGCGAACAATTGCTGGATGTCTTCCGAGACGCAGCGGACTTCTGGGCGGATCGCAAGATACCGTTCCGATGTTTTTATTCTTTTCAGTAGCCCGCTCCCAAGAAACAGGGTCATGGGAGCGGGCTACTGAGACGGCCCCCGAAGTCAAGCCAGCCAGCAAGGCCAGCAGCAAAGCCGGTGGAAACCCCAGCTTTGGCATGAACATGCCGATGATGAGCAGTGCGTTTGACACCTCGATGTGGTTGAACGCCGCTTAAGCGCCGCGCAAAACTCCACAACGACAGCGGCCCGCGTGAGAACGCGGGCCGTTTCTATTTCAGCGCGGCGGCAAAGCCTGCGCCAAGGCCACATACTCGGCCACAGGCACCTCTTCGGCACGGCGCTGCAGGTCAAACTCACCGGCAAAGCCTTGCTCATCGAGCCAGCGGCCCAAGGTGTTGCGCAAGATCTTGCGGCGCTGCGAGAACGCGCACTGCACCATGTCCTCAAAGCGCGCCTGATCCAGTGCCACGGCATCGGGCAGCGGCACCATGCGAACCACCGCTGAATCCACGCGCGGAGGTGGGTCAAAGGACTCTGGCGGCACCTCCAGGATCGACTCAATGTCGTAGCGCCACTGCAGCATCACCGACAAGCGCCCATAGGTCTTGCTGCCCGGCTCGGCGGCCATGCGGTCGACCACTTCCTTTTGCAGCATGAAGTGCTGGTCCGCCACGCGGTCTACACAGCCCAGCAGGTGAAACAAGATGGGCGTAGAGATGTTGTAGGGCAAGTTGCCCGCAATGCGCAGCTTGGCGCCAAACTCATCGGCCAAGGCATGGAAGTCCACCCTCAGCACATCGGCTTCGATGACACGCAGGCCTTCTTGGCGGCGCAGCTTGGCCGCCAGGTCGCGGTCCAGCTCAATCACGGTCAGCGGCTGGCAGCAAGCCAGCAAGGGCAGCGTCAAAGCGCCCAGGCCCGGGCCGATCTCGATGACCGGCTCGCCCGACTGCGGGTTGAGGGCCCGCACAATGCTGTCGATGATGAAACCGTCGGTCAGAAAGTGCTGACCGAAGCGCTTACGCGCCTGATGAGCGCTCACTGCGGCGCTTCCCGCATCTCAACGTAGGCCCGCGAGCGCAGCTCGTTGACCCACTCTGTGTAGGTGCTCTCGTAGCGCTGCTCGCGCAGCGCATTGCGGGCCTGCTCGCGCACTTGCTTGGGGTCCATGGGTACATCGCGGCGGTCGGTCACTTGAATCAAGTGAAAGCCGAAGCGCGACTCAATGGGCGGCGAGATGCCGCCCACTTGCAGGCGGCCCATGGCCTCTTCAAACTCGGGCACGAACTGGCCAGGGTTGGCCCAGCCCAGGTCGCCGCCACTGGTGGCACTGCCATCCTCAGAGTTCTTGCGCGCCAGCTCTTCAAAGCTGACCCTGCCCGCTACCACGGCCTCTCGGAACTCAGCCAAGCGGCGCTTGGCGGCATCCGGGCTCAGCCGCACCGAGGGCCTCAGCAAGATGTGGCGCGCACGGGTCTGCGTGACGGTGACCTCGCTGCCATCGCTGCGCGACAGCACCTTGATCAAGTGGAAACCTGCCCCACTGCGTACCAGCTTGGGGGTCACCCCCCCCACCGGCACAGTTTGCACAGCCCCGATGAAGAGGTCCGGCAGCTTGTCTTGAGGCTTGGGGCCAATTTCACCCCCACGCTCACGATTACCGTCCTCAGAGTACTGCCGCGCCAAAGCGTCAAAGGTTTCGCCTGCCAAGACACGACGCTGCACCTCTTCGGCACGCGCGCGACGCTGGCTCTCCACTTCGCGACTCGCGCCCTCGGGCACAGTCACCAAAATCTGCGCGAGGTTGAGTGTGGCGACACGACCGCGTTGGGCCGCTTGTTCTTGAATGAAGCGCTCCACATCGGCGTCGGTGATGCGAAGTCGGCCTTGCACTTCGCGTTCGCGTATGCGCTCGGCCAAAATTTGATCGCGCAAGTTATTGCGAAAACGGCTCATGTCCAAGCCTTCGGCCTTGAGCCGATCGCGCAGGGTCTCCAAACTCATCTTGTTGGCTGCGGCCACATTGGCCACAGCCCTGTCCAACTCGGCCTCATCCACCCGCATACCGCTGTCTCGCGCATAGGTGACGATGACGCGTTCATTGATCAAGGCTTCGACAACATCTTTGCGCAGTTGCGTGTCGGGCGGGGGTTGGGCATTGCTGCGGCGGGCCTGCTCACGCAGCTCAGCCATGCGCTGATCAACCTCGTTGCGGGTCACCAACTCGTTGTTCACCACCGCCACAATGAAGTCTGCAGAACGTGGCGCAGCTTGAGCCAGCGCCACGGCCGCAGGCAAAGCCAGCAAGGTCGCCAGACCAAAACCACGAAGTCGAGAAGCGAGAGTTGTCATGGGTTTACCGTTGTCGAGGGCTTCGCGTCATCTTCGCGCAGCAGCCTATAGCCGGGGATATTGTCCTTCAGGACCTTTATGGGGCTGGGGCCAAGCCTGGAGAGCCCGACCAATTCCAACTGGAGCATCCAACGCGTGGTGGCTTCGCTGCGGCCAGTGGAGGTGCGCTCCACCGCAATTCTGCCAATCCAACAGCCGGCATCCCACTCCAAGCCCAGTAAAGAATCCGTCAGCCGTCTGTCGCGCAAGCTGTAGTTGGCGCGCCCCACGCCATAGAGCGCGCCCTGGCAGCCGCCGGGCCGATCAGCAGCGTGATACAGCGGCCATTGGCCCGCCACATCGATCTGCTCGTTCAAGTCACGCGCAAAACGATAGGTGGCAGCCAAGGTGTGAAAGGGCTTGGGCTGCCAACGCACTGAGGTGATGCTGCGCGCAAAACGTTCGGTGTCGGTATTGAACTGCAAAGTGCCATCAATACGCCAATGGGGCGCGGGAGTCCCGCTGCCGTAGAGCAATAAATCAGAAAATCGGTTGGCCGTGCTCAGGCCGTCCGGAGTGAGCCGTTGTGCGTCAAACAAATAGCGCTGGGCCGCACCCAGGCGCAATCGTTCAGCACCGGTCTGGGGGTCGATCAAACGCGAGGTCGCCCCCAGGGTGAGTTGATGGGCATCGCTGATGCGATCCACCCCGGTAAAGGCATTGTCAGCGTAGATGGACAGCTCGTTGAAGTCCCGTGGCGCCGTGTCAAACAAGGGCAAATCGGCTTGCTCGCGAAAGGGCGTGTAGACATAGTGCAGGCGCGGCTCCAGCGTCTGCAGCAGTGGCTCCCCGAGCCACTGCGCAGAGCGCTCCAAACGCAGGCCACTGTCCACACTGGCGGTCGGGACCCAGCGACGGCGCTCGAAGGCCGGCTGAGCGGCCAAAGCCTCGATTTTGTAACTCGCCGCATTCAGGCGCAGAGCCGGACTGAACCAAGCCCAACCCTCATCCCATCGCCGCTGTACCTCGGCCTGCAGATGCAGTCGCTGACCGTCGGGGCGGGTGTCCGTGGCAGGCCGATCAGCCAAGACAAAACGGTTGTACTCGGCTTCCAGGTGCACTTGCACGCCGCCCGGCGCATCCCCTGCAAGGCGCAACCCCACTTGGGGCAGGCGCTGATAGGGCGGGACAATCTCATCCGTGCTGCTCTGCAGCACTTGCCAGGATTGCGCTCGCGCATAGCTGTCCCACCGCAGTGCCTGGCTCGCCGAGGTCCATTGCCGTTGAAACTTAATGTCCTGGGGCAGCAGACGCTGCATAGGGCTGGGCAAGACGCGGCTGAAGTCTTTCCAATAGTCGTCGTCAGTGGCACGTTGTAGGGCCAGGTCATAGCGCAGGCCGCCAAAGCCTTGTCCGCTATGGCTGAAATCCAGCGAGCCTCGGCTGCGCTGGGCGGCCCGGTCATCGGGCAACCAATGCGCCGCCAACTGACCTTGGTCTTGCGCACTCAAGTAACGGAACTCGGCCTGCACAGACAGCCCGCGCCGCGCCAGAAAGCCTGGCGTGAGCATGAGATCGTAGTTCGGCGCCAAGTTGAAGTAATAGGGAAGTGAGAGATCAATGCCGGAGCGGTTATCGACATTCACCGTGGGCGGCAGCCACCCAGACTTGCGGGCATCGGTCGAGGGAAAACTCAGCACCGGCGCATAGAGGATCGGCACGCCCAAGAACCGCAAAGTGGCGCCTTCGGCCCGGCCTTCATTGTTCTCAAAGTCCAGCGAGAGCTTGTCTGCAGAGAGCACCCAATCGGGCTCCAGCTCTTCCTCGCGCCGACAACTGCTGTAACTGGCAGCCTGGGCGGTGAGTCTGCGGTCGGAGAAAAACTCAATCTCTTTGGCTTGGCCGCCCGCGCCCGTGCGGGCAAAGTCAAAGACCGAGTCCTTGAGCACGCCTTCCCGGGTTTTGAGCTTGACCTGCGCTTCGCTGCCGCTGAAACGGTCGGCCCCACGGCGCACCATCACACGGCCTTTGGCCACCACCAGTTGCGAGGCATGCTGCACACTCAGCGCATCAGTGGTCAGCACCAAGTCGCCTTGCGACAGGGTCACTTCACCAGTGGCCACAGTTTCAAGGTCCAAGGTGCTGCGCAGGCGCAGGGCCGTCAGCACGATGTCATTGGCGCTGGCAGGCCGTTCCGCTTGCATGATCGACACCTCGTCGACCACGGCCACGGGCACCGCAGCGGCCTGCCCAGCACCTTGAGCATCAAAGCGCAGCTGCAAGGGTTGCGTGGAGGGCGTCTGCGCCCACACCGCCGCAGGCAGCAGTGCCAGCATCAAGGCCACGGGAGTCCTGGCCCCCAATCCGCCCGCTCGCGGCAAATGCGGCGCACCTGAGCCCAGGCGACGCGGTCTGACGCGGTGCTCAGAGAGGCTCATGCGAGACAGAGGGAAAGGCGCCAAAACAAAACCGTTGGGTGAGGGCCGTCCCCCGCAGCGCTGGCCTGCAAAGCGGCCCGCGCTGAGCGGCCGGCACAGAGGCGCGGAAGGGGGCTCGATAGAATCGGGGCATTATCCACGAGGGTCCTTGCACCCAGCGCATGTCCATGTCTGCCCACTCTTCGGCCAACCCGTCCTCCATTGCCTGGGCAGCCCCCGAACGCGAGCGCGCTTTTCACGCTTGGTTGACGCCGCTGCTGGCCCTCCATCAACTGGACGAATCCACCCTCGCCCCGGCTTCGGCAGATGCCAGCTTTCGCCGCTACTTTCGAATCCGGGGTGCCGCTGGCAGCCTGATCATCATGGACGCACCGCCGCCGCTGGAGGATGTGCGCCCCTTCTTGCAGGTGGCCGGGCTGATTCACCAAGCGGGCTTGAACGCTCCGGAGGTGCTGGCTGCCGATGAAGCCCTGGGCTTTTTGCTGCTCAGCGACCTGGGCCAAGGGCTCTATCTGAATGCCTTGAAGGAGTCGAATCATGCGCAGGCCGACCGCCTGATGCGCGACGCGATCCGCGCCCTGGTGCATTGGCAAAGCTCGGTAAAGTCCGACAGCCTGCCGCTGTATGACGCGCGCTTGCTACAGCGCGAGCTGGATTTGTTCCCCGACTGGTGTGTGGCCAAGGAATTTGGCATCACCTGGGGCGAGAAAGAGAAGCAACTGTGGGCGGGTGTGTGCCAGCAGTTGCTCGACAGCGCTTTGGCTCAACCCACCGTGGCCGTGCACCGCGACTGGATGCCGCGCAACCTGATGGTGACCGACCCCAACCCCGGCATTCTTGATTTTCAAGACGCGGTACGTGGCCCCATCAGCTACGACGTGGCCTCGATGTTGCGCGATGCCTTTTTGTCTTGGGACGAAGAGCATGAGTTGGACTGGGCCGTGCGCTACTGGGAGCAAGCCCGCAAAGTCGGCCTGCCCGTGAATGAGGACTTTGGTGAGTTTTGGCGCCAGGTCGAATGGATGGGCCTGCAGCGCCACTTGAAGATCTTGGGCATCTTCTGCCGCTTGAAGCACCGCGACGGCAAGCCCAAATACAGCGAAGACCTGCCGCGTTTCTTCAATTACGCCACCAAAGTGGCCATGCGCTATGCGCCGCTCAAGCCGCTGGTGCGCTTGCTGGAGCCCTTGCAGGGCCAAGCCCTGACGGTCGGCTATACGTTCTAAGGCCCTTCAACGCGATCGCAAGAGGCTCGGTCGTGCTGACAGCGCCTATGGCGTTTCGCAGCCGGCTGCGGCCAACCATGGGTCGCGGTCTTGCCCACCGAAAGACGCCACCAGAAAGTCCATCATGGCGCGGGTGCGCGCGGGCACATGCTGGCGGGTGGGCATGCAGATCCAGAGGTCGGAGCTGAACAGCCGCCACTGCGGCAGCACGCGTTCGAGCGCGTGCTCCAGCAAAGCGTCTTCCACCACATAAGACGGCAAGCCCGCAATGCCCAAACCCGCGAGCGCTGCCGCATAGTTGGTGTCCACATGCGTGGTGGACAGCACGCCGCGCCCCGGCGAGATGAAGAAAGACTCGGTGCCCGCCGTCTCGCCATTGCATTGGCCGCAATAGAAGGTGAGCCCGCGCAGCACGTCTGAGGTGGGCGGGATCAGCACGTCATGCAAGGCGAACTCACTGGGGTGCGTGGGGCGCCCTCGCGCATTCAAATACTCTGGAGAGGCCACGGTGACCACCTCCGTGCGCGCCAGGCGCTTGGCCACAAAGTGGCCATCCAAAGGCTTGCGCGATAGCACCAGCGTCAGGTCATAGCTCTCATCCACGGACTCCACCGGCCCTGGCGCCGCAATCTCCACAGTGACCTGCGGGTGCTGGGCGTGAAAGCGCGGCAGCAGCTTGGCCAACTGATGAGTGGCCACCGAGGGGGGGCACAGCAGGCGCACATGGCCGCGCACTTCCGTCACGGACGCGCCGGCCAAAGCCTCCGCTTCTTCCAGTTCCACCAAGATTTGGCGCACCCGCTCCAGATACTGCTCGCCCACGTCTGTCAGCGCGATGCGCCGGGTAGTGCGGTTCATCAGCCGGGCCCCCAAGTGCTCCTCCAGCTCCGCCACCACCCGCGTGACCACTGCAGGGGCCAGGTTCAATGCGCGCGACGCGGCGGTGAAGCTGCCCTCATCAATGACCCGCGCAAACACGCGCATGGCGCGAAGGGTGTCCATTTATTATTCCTTTTTCGCAAATAGACATCTTATATTTTTAGTATTTATTCCACTTTAGTCAATAGGTACAGTTCACTCCATCGATGAGCCGCCATGAAGAACACGACTCACCGAGGCTGGACAAGACGGAGCCACAGAACAAGTTAGTGCTCACCGCCATGCCCGGTATCCCTCACTTCAACCTTTGCATCTAGGACATCATCATGAACCGTACCGCAACTCTCATTGCCGCCGCTGCCATCACCCTGTTGAGCAACGCCGCCCTGGCCCAAGACGCCATTCCCGCCACCTGGGCCAACGAAGTCGCCAAGCCCGTGACCTCGATGATCAGCCGCGCTGAAGTGCGAGCCGAGTTGGAAGCCGCTCGCCACGCCGGCCTTCTGAACCCGTTCGACGCTGATGTGCATGTGCGGGTGAATGCGCCGCTGCAAGTGCCCACCATGTTGGCGCGCATGCAGCAAGGCGCTGAGCGTG
Source organism: Ideonella sp. (assembly GCA_034520165.1). Lineage (GTDB taxonomy): Bacteria > Pseudomonadota > Gammaproteobacteria > Burkholderiales > Burkholderiaceae_C > Ideonella. Next base: position 16,489 of record JAXHNT010000033.1, on the reverse strand, counting down.
CGGCCGCTTTGAGCAGCAGCGCCACATCTTCAGGCCTGAGCCGCGAGCAAGTGCGTGCTGAAGTGATGGCCGCCCACCTGTCGGGTGAGATCAACACTTTTGACAACCTGGCCTATCTCAGCGCGACGACCCAGCGCATTCAAGTTGCACCGGCCGCTGTGGCACAGGCTCACGCTCCTGCTGATCGCTGATTCCCGCTGCGAGCCCGGCTCAGCCGCTTGACGTCAAAAGGGCGGGGTGACCCGCCCTTTTTTCATGGCTGTTCAATCTCTTGGGCTCAAGGATGAGCGGCTACCACCTGCGCCACAGCTGCCGTCAAGCGCCTTGCGTAGGGCAAGTGCAAGAACTCATTCGGGCCATGTGCATTGCTCTTGGGGCCGAGCACACCGCAGACCATCATTTGCGCGCTGGGGAAGCCTTGCTGCAGCAAGTTCATCAGTGGGATGGTGCCACCCTGCCCGATGTAGCCCAGCGGTGCGCCAAAGTAGGCTCGCGATGCCCGGTCCATGGCCTGCTCCAACCAGGGCGCCAAACTGGGGGCGTTCCAGCCCGTGGCGCCCCAGTTGTTCATGCGGCCGTCCGGGTGGAAGGTGACTTTGGCGTTGTAGGGCGCGTTGTCTTCCAGCAGCGCCTTCAGTTGCACCGCCGCCTCGTGGCCTTCCACCAGCGGCGGCAGGCGCAAGCTCAGCTTGAAGGCGGTGTAAGGGCGCAGCACATTGCCGGCATTGGACAGCGCCGGCATGCCGTCTACGCCGGTGATTGACAGCGTGGGCCGCCACGTGCGGTTGAGCAAAGCCTGCACCGAATCTTTGGTGGTGGGCAGCGCAAACGCACCATCGGCCCCGCAGGCCCAAGGGTAGCGCATCCAAACCTCGTCGCCCAAGGTGTCGGCGGTGGCTTGAGCTTGAGCGATGCGCTCCGTCGGGATCTCGCAATGGAAGACCGCCGGCAGCAACTGGCCGGTCTTGGCGTCTTCCAGGCGGTCCAACACCTGCCGCATGATGCGGAAGCTGGAAGGCACCAAGCCACTGGCGTCACCCGAGTGGATGCCTTCAGTCAAGATCTCAACCTTGAGCGTGCCCGTGATGTTGCCGCGCAAGCTGGTGGTGAGCCAGAGTTGGTCATAGTTGCCGGCACCGCTGTCGAGGCACACCACCAAGCTCACATCGCCCAAGCGTGGCCGCAGGGCGTCCAGGTAGAGCGGCAGGTCAAAAGAGCCGGATTCCTCGCAGCTTTCGATCAAGCCCACGATGCGCGGGTGCGGCAGGTTCTGGGCCTTCAGGGCCTCAATGGCACTGACCGCAGCATAGATGGCATAGCCATCATCGGCGCCGCCTCGGCCATACAGTTTGTCGCCATCGAGCTTGGGCGTCCAGGGCCCCAGGTCAGAGCGCCAGCCGCTGAATTCCGGCTGTTTGTCGAGGTGGCCATACATCAGCACCGTCTGGGTGCTGGCGGCCTTGGTCGATGCCACTTCAAAAAAGATCACCGGCGTGCGGCCGGGTTGACGCACGACTTCCAGCGTCAGGCCCGCGACATTGCGGCTCTCGACCCAAGCGGCCGCGTCGCGCACCACCTTATCGAGCAATCCATGCGCTTCCCATTCGGGGTCGAACATGGGGCTCTTGGCCGGAATGGCGATGTACTCCGTTAAACAGGGCACGATGCGCTCGGCCCAGGCTTCATCCACAAAGGTGGCCAGTTGCTGGGCATCCAGGGCGGGCAGTTTTTCTGGGGCGTTCATGGTGGTGATCTCCACACAGTCGGGCGATGCCGAATTGTGCGCCTTTGGCCGCACCACTATGCTCAGCGCCGCTCACCGTCCACCTCACTCCCCCTAGGTTGCCTTGCTTTGCTGACCCCTCCGAGTTTCTTGTCGCGACGTCGCTGGCTGGGCCTGGGTTTGGCGGGGGCCGCCAGCCCACGTCTGGTGCTGAGCGCGCCAGAGGGCCTGGGGCCGGTGCCGCGCAAGGCTGTGGTGGTGGGCCAAACGCTGGCGCTCGATGCGGGACGCAACGCCTCTGCCGTGGCGGTGCGCCAGGGCATTGAAACCGCCCTGCAGGTGGTTCGACTGAATGGCGGCATCCGCGGCCGACCCCTGTGGCTGCGCACCTTGGACGACCAAGGAGACCCTGAGAAGGCCACCCGTCACGCACAGCGCTTGGTGAACGACGGCGCTTTGCTGCTGTTTGCCCCCTTGGGAGACCGCTGCGCCAGCGCGGTGCTGGCACAAGCCCGCAGCAGCCAAACACCTTTGATGGCCCCGCTGTCGGGCCTGTCGCGCTTTTATGAAGCGGTGCCCTCAGGCCTCTATCCGGTGCGCGCCAGCGCGGCGGCGGAGTGCACGCTGCTTTGGCGCCAGGCTCAGTCCTTGGGCATGAAGCGCCTCGCCATCTTGCACGTGGACGATGGCTTCGGACTCACCCTGCGCGACGATGCGCGCACCGCTGCCAGCAGCCTTGGCCTCGGTCCGCCTGTGTCGCTGAGCATCACGCCGGGCAGCCCTGCCGAGGCGATGAAACCGCTGGTCGAGCGCGCCCGCAGCGCAGATGCCGTGCTGCTGACCACCGGCGGGCCAGCGGCGGCTGAGTTTGTGCGGCAAGCCAAGCACCAAGGTCTGCGCGCCGTGCTCATGGGCCTCAATGGCGCTGCCATGGAGCTACTGCCCCAGCTTGGTCCGGCCGCCGCCGGCCTGCAGTTCAGCCAGGTGGTGCCCAACCCCTGGACCTCACGTCTGCTGTGGGTGCAGCAGTACCAAGCGGCCTTCAAGGCCACGTTTCGGGGCCAAGCCTTCTCGCACCTGAGCTTGGAGGCCTATGTCAGCACGCTGGCGCTGGCAGAAGCTCTGCGCGCTTCGGGGCCGCAGCCCACCAGCGATGGCCTGCGCGAGGCCTTGAACAACACCACCTTGGCGCTGGACGGATTTCCGTGCCATTTTTTGGATGGCCAAGCCCGCGGCAGCCGCTACGTGGACACGGCCTTGGTGGGACATGACGGGCGCTGGCGGCAGTAGACCTAGGCTACACACCTAGGAGCGTGGCAGCAGATCGCGCCAGGTCAGCGCACGCGCTGGCGGCTGACACTGAAAGGGCGGGGGCGCTTCGGTATCGGGCGAGGCGGCTGCACAGGCTGCAAAAAAGTCTTTGCTCATGGGGTTGCGAAACTCCTTCAAGCGGGCCGCCACATAGCGCGCTTCGTCCAGCCGACCCTGCGCCTCCAGCGCTTTGGCCCAGGCCATCATCAGTCGAGCATCTAACAATGCATGTGTGGTGACACTGAAGGCATCAGGCTTCAAGTCGGCCGGGGACATGGTGGTGACCAAGGCGTAGTCCGCCTGATAGCGAAAGAACACACTGCGCTGGCCGCGTTCTATGCGCTGCGCCAATGAGGGCGCGTTAGCACTGGGCAGATAGATCTCCACCACACGCCAGTAATCCAGGGCTGCCAGCAGCGCACCACAGCTCATCACCACACCGGTGACCCGCAAGGCCAGGGGGGTGTCCCGCAGACGCTCAGGTTCAGGCTCAGGCGCGGGCTCAGGTGCCGAGTGGGCGGATAGCGAGGGTGCAGGCGACACCAGCGCAAAGCCCCAAGCCCAAGCCGCCGGCAAGAGGAAGTAGGCATACCACAGCGGGTACTCCAGCAGACTGTGTAGCCCGATGAGCAGCAACATCACCACCGCCGCCCGACCGTGGATGCCCGCCTCTCCTTCAACCTGCCATGCCCGGCGAGCCGCCAGCCCTAAACTGCCCAGCAGCAGCCCTAATACCAGCAGCCCTAAGGGCACGCCCAGCTCCACCAGCAACTGCAGCGGCAAGCTGTGAGAGTGGTCAAAGAATGCGGTGGGGCGGCCCGGAAACGGCGTCAGCGTCCAGGCAAAGTTGTACTGACCCATGCCCACGCCCGTCCAGGGTTGTTGCATCACCATGGCCCAGGTGTTGGCCCAGATCGTAAAGCGAGACGACGACAAGTCTGCCTCTGCCAGCCGGGCTTCCCCCCCAAAGGTCTGCTGGGTCGATTGCGCCCAAAGGCTAAGCAAGAACCAGAACACCACATAGAGCAGGGGCGTGGCCCACAATGCCCATCGCACCGGCCGCTGCAAGCGCCTGTCCGCCACAGCCCACAGTGCCAGCAACACAATGCCTAGTACGCCTGTGCGAGACGCCGTGAGCACCACCCCCAACACCATCAGCGCACCCATGGCCACAAAGGCCGCCGCTGGCCACGTCCAGACCAAGAAGCGACGCTGCTGGGCCAAAGGCACCAGCGCGATCAACGCCCACATCAGCCAGGAGCTCAGGTGGTTGGGTTGGCGCAAATTGCCCACCGCGCGCCCCACAATGCCCGATGTCGCCACCAGGTCGACAGGTGCCAGCTTGATCAACCAGGGCGCAAATACCTGCAAGACCCCAATCAAGGCACTGACAACGCCCGCCAGAACCACGGCCGAAGCAAAGGCCAGAAACGCCGCTTGTCCGCCATCCTCGGCCCTGCGTGCCCAACCCGCCGCCGCCGACACAGCCGCCGCGCCCGCCAGCAAAGCCAAGCCCGACAAGGCCAACGAACTCGGCCACGCCCCGCCCCACGCACTCCACAGCGCCGCGCCCATCAACAGCGCCAACGCCCACATCATGGGGGCCAATTGACGCCAGGGCAGCACAGCGCTGACGCCCCCTCGCACACGACTGCGACACACCCACAACACCACCCCCCAACCGAGAAAGCTCAGCAGGTGGTTGAACATGGTGACGGTAGGGGTGCGGCTGAAGGCCAGCAGGACGGGGGCGGCGATGGCGGCGCACATCCAAGCAATCCCGAGAACGCTCAACGGACTATTCGCGACAAACATTATCTGCCATCATGTAATCGTATTTCTTGCGATGGCAGATATATAGCACCTACTGATCGCAAAACAATTGAGAAACGAAAAAGAGGCCACTTGGGCCTCTTTCTCTCTCGTTATACCGTTAAGCGTCTGTATTGCGGCATTCCGAAGGAACAAAACTGTTGTTGTCTTTGTTCGTAACCTTGCACTTCCACGTGACGGAGCCTTTAGGCACTCGCACCGCCGCAAAGACCCCATCATTATCACTCGGGATCATATCAATAACCACTCCTTTTGCCTTGCTTGCATCCATCGTCACGGTGATCTTGCCGGTCAGAGCTTCCACAGCAAGCGATGCCACATTGGCCGTTGCGTTGGGCGCAACGAAGCCTGTATTGGCGCTGTTGCCGCTCGAAAAGTTCTCCACTACGAGAGTTTTCGCGCTAGCTGCTAGCGTCAGCCCCTCCGAGATACGTGCACGCACCGTGTAATCCTGATAGGCAGGCAAAGCAACGGCAGCCAGAATACCAATGATTGCAACAACAATCATTAACTCGATAAGGGTAAAACCTTTTTGAATACGCTTCATAACACTCTCCTAAAATAGGCGTTAGCCCAAAAAATGGGGAATACCCCGCCAAAAATCACTTCAGTTGATGGCATTTCTGCAATCAGCTGGTACCCAGTTGTGAAAATCCACTGATGAATAACACTTCCATGTCATCGCCCCAACCGGGGTTCTAACAGATTGAAAAGATCCTTCATTATCCTCAGGCACAAAGAACAATCGAACACCTTTGGCACGATCAGCCTTCATCACTATTGAAATAGTACCGCTCAACCCATCTATAGTCATAGACTGAAAATTCACAGACTCTGCTGGAGAGTCGAATCCATCATTAGGTGCCCTGCCATTCGTTAAGTTTTCAGTCACCATCACTTTGGCGGAAGTCACTAAAGTCAAGCCTTCCGCGACTCTCGCTCGGACTGTGTAATCTTGATACGCAGGCAAAGCCACTGCCGCCAATATTCCAACAATGGCAACCACGATCATCAGTTCAATCAGCGTAAAACCTGCATTCGACAGTTGTTTCATGACTTTGCTGAGATCAAGTTGTCGGCGACTCTCTACATAAGCGAGGACCGTGCCAGCTTTTTTGAGCCCGTTTGGCGTGCCTTTGGGGGTCTCCGGACAAAAATGGTCAGGTTTCACCAGCCAATCTTGTCACTTTCGGCCCTGATGTGACCAAATTTGTCAGTCACACCACCGTCAGCCGTGCTGTTCGGGTCGGGCCTTGGCCAGGCTCAGTCCGCCAAGGCCATGGTTTGCCCAGCCATCAGCATTTGGAGGCGCACCTCCGGCAGCAAGCGCGCCAAGTCGTGCTGAATGGCCTCCATCTCCCCCGGCTTCACATGCGTCAGCATCAGGCTCAACTCGCCTGACACTTGTTTCAGCTCTGCCGCCAGAGAGGAAGGGCAGTGGTGGCCGGCTTCTTGGGCGAGCAGGTGTTCGCTCTCAGGGAACGCGATTTCAATCACCAGGTGGCTGACTCGGCGCCCCTGCAAAGCCTGCCAGAGCGCGGGGTTGGGGCCGGTGTCACCGGTGTAGACCCAGTCGCCTTGGGCCGCACGCACGGCATAGCCCACGGCGGGGACGCTGTGGGCAGCGGGCAGGACTTCGATGGCGCGTTGCGCGCGGCCCAAGGTAAGCACCTGGCCGACTTGCAGGGGCACCAAGGCCAACACCGGCTTGTCTTTGCTGGGGATGCGGGTGAAATCGGGCCACAGTTGGTCGTTGAAGAGGTGGTTCTTCAATACCGCGAGGGTCTCGGGCAGCGCATGCACCTGGATGGGTGGGCGACCTGCGCGGCGGCGCATGACGCTATCGGCCAGCAATGGGATGCCCAAGACATGGTCGAGGTGCGAGTGGCTGACCAGGATGTGGTCGATGCGAGCCAGCTCTGACAGCTCAAGGTCACCCACGCCCGTGCCGGCATCGATGAGGATGTCGTCGTCTAACAGAAAGGCCGTGGTGCGGCAGTCTTTGGCGATGGAGCCGGAACAACCCAGAACTCTGATGCTCACGCAGCGGCCCCTCCGACAGAGGGAGCATCGGCCCCCGTGGCATTGGGTGGGGCGGCAGCACGGTCCAGATCAGCCTGGAGGCGCTGAGCCAAGGCAGCAAACAAGTCGGCGGTGAGGGCGGCTGGATGTGAGCTTGCTGCTTGCTGCTGCGGTGTGGCGGGAGAGTTCAAGGCAAGTAATTCGTTAAGGCGGCCGAGATAGGCGCGCGCCGGTGCGTCATGGTGCAGGCGCGCGGCAGCCAACGCAAGCTGCCAATTGCGCAGTTGATCCTGTGTTGCGGCATCCGCAAAACAGGTGGCGGGAACCGGCGTGAAGATGTTCACAAATTGTTGCCGACCTTTCACTTGGGTTTGGTCGACCTCCACCCAAAAAATATCGGGCAGGTTCAGCCGCGCCGCATGGCAGGTGGTGTCGCTGACCAACAAACCCACGCCGGCCTGGCGGGTTTGGCTCTCCAAACGCGCCGCCAGGTTCACCGCGTCGCCCACTGCGGTATAGGCCCGGCGCGCGCTTGAGCCCAAGTCGCCCACACACACCACGCCAGTGGCCACGCCAATGCCATAGCCCACTTCGGGCAGGCCGCGCGCGCGCAGGGTCTCGTTCAAGGGGATGGTGGCCTGGGCCAGGGCCATGGCGGCGCGCACTGCGCGAGCGGCATGATCGGCCTGAGGCTGGGGAGCCCCCCAGAAGGCCATCACCGCATCGCCGATGAATTTGTCCAAGGTGCCACCATGCTGATGGACGATGGCAGTGGCGGTGGAGAGGTATTGGTTGAGCAAATCTCGAAGCGCCAGCGGCGGCAGGGTTTCAGCCAAACTGGTGAAGCCACGCAGGTCGCAAAACAGAATGGTGAGTTCGCGGTTCTCGGCTTCCAGATTTTGGGCTTGCGGGTCGCGCGCCAAAGCTCTGGCGCGGTCTGGCGGCAGGTAGCTGCTGAACAAGCGTACCAGTGAACGGCGCCCCTCCCATTCACGCACATAGCTCACACTGACCGCACCAAAGAACAAAATCGCTGAGAGCACCAGGGCCGTGGCCACTGGCAACACCAAATCTGCCTGGGAGTAAGCGAGCAGGTTACTGACCACCAAGGTCGCGCCCAATGCCCCCGCCCCCACCATGGCCCAGCGCCCAGCCAACTGAGTGGCCACCAAGGCGGCCAGCAGCAGTGACACAGCGATCAGTGTCACCTCATAGCCTGGCGCCCAGTCCGGACGTTGTGGCAAACGGCCATCCAGCATGCCTGCCAGCAAGTTGGCATGCACCTCGACGCCCGGCATGGCGGCATTGACAGGGGTTGAGCGAAGGTCAGCCAGACCGGGGGCCGAGCTGCCCACCAACACCAATTTGCCAGCCAGTTCTGCGGCAGGGAGCTGGCCTGCCAGCACGGCGGCGGCAGGCACATAGCGAAACGCCCCGCCCAGCTTGCCCCCCTGGCCTCGATAGGGCACGCGCAAGGCACCGTGTTCGTCCAGGGTGAGAAGGGTGGGCTGGCTGCCATCTGTGGGCACCAGCTTCAGAGCGACCAGATCGACTTGGTCTTTGCGCCCCGCCACCGGCACCCAGACCGGGTCCACCGCTGGGGAGGCCGCTGCCAGGCGCGCCAGGGCCAAGGCCAGTGAAGGCTGCACTTGCTGGTCCACCCGGCCAACGGCAGGTACGGAGCGCACAACCCCATCACCATCGGGCCACGCATTGAAGAACCCTGCCTCTGGCGCTGCTGCTTGCAGGCTCTCCACATTGGCGCCAAATCCGCTCCACTGTGGCAAGCGAATCTGGGGACTGGAGGCAGGCAAGCTGAACAAGGGCTGGGGCAGCGTCCCCACCCGCACACCCCCGCGGTCATTGCTGAGGTAATAGCCCAAGACGACGGGGCGACCTTGTAGCGCCTTGGCAAAGACGGCATCGTTGTCAGCGCGTTGCTGCCAACGGGGCAGCTGCGCGGCCAAGGCAGGGTCCGATTGCGCCAGCGCCTTGAGCAAGGGCCAGGCCCCCAGGTCGGGCTCAGCGAAGACAAAGTCGAAACCGATGGCAGCGACTCGCTGGCGCTGCACGAGCTCATCCACCATGCGCGCAAAGTGCGTTCGCGGCCAAGGCCAGCGGCCCAGTTCGGCGAGGCTGGCTTCGTCGACATCCACAATCACGATGTCGGGGTGCGGGCCTGGCTGCAAATAGGCATTCTGGCGGAGGTCGTCAAAGGCCAATTCCAGCCGCTGCAGTGCGGCAATGGGAGTGACCGCAGCATGCCAAGCGCCAAGCGCCACCAGGATGAGACTGGCCAGCCAAAGGCCACCGCGCGACACCAACCAGCGAAGTCGTCTCACATCTACGGCCAGTCAGCGTGAAGCCTGGGGGTGAGCGGCTGCAGGCGCGCTTGCGAGCTGCCTCTGCCGCTCAGGAAAACAGTCTGCGTTAGCCCTGAATGAACTGCATTTGGGTTCCGGCCAATTCAATGACGTCGCCATTCTTGAGTGGCATGACGTCGTCCGACAGCCGGGTGCCGTTGATGCTAGGGCGAGATTCGCCCTCCACATGCGCCAGCACATAGCCTGTCGGGCGCTTGGCGATGGAGGCCACCTGCGTGCCGGGTTTGCCCACCGTGGTGACCACCTTGGTCAGCAAGACCTCGCGGCCTGCGGCCCCGCCGTTCAACACCTTGATGGACGCTGGCAGTTGGCTGACGGTGGGCGGAGGCACGACGGCCTGCGCCCCACCAAAGGCCCCGGGGCGCAGCACCATGGTCTTTTCGTAGTCGGCCGCCTCCTCTGTCTGATAGCGGATTCGGTATTTTCCGATCTCAACGGTATCGTTGTGCGCCAACAACTGTTTCTTGATGGCTTTGCCATTGATGTAGGTGCCGTTGGTGCTGTTGAGGTCTTCGATGTAGACCTCATTGCCCACGGCCAAAAGCACCGCATGCTCACCGCTGACGGCCAAGTTGTCGATGACGATGTCGTTATAGGGGCGGCGTCCGAGTGTGGTTCGATCTTTGGTGATCTGCACCTCTTTAATGACGACGTTGTCGAGTGAAACGACCAGCTTGCCCATGAAAGTCCTCTTGTTGTCGAGTGGCCGAACTGCCTACAGGGCCGCGAGCAATTGCGGCTTGGCTGCGACAGTTCAGCGTCGGAACGGCCACCAGGCCCGCCCGGTTGTGGCGGCGCCTCCCTTGGCTCGTACCAATATCACCGCGATATTATCCCGCCCGCCCGCGTCATTTGCGGCCTGAACCAAAGCCCTTCCCATGGGTTCCAGTTCAGATTCCGCACACATTACCGCCTCTATGCGGGCATCTGGCAACATGTCGGAGAGTCCGTCAGAGCACAGTAACAGGAGATCGCCCGCCTGTATATCGTGCTCACGCACCTCTAGCAAGACTTCGGGCTCCACGCCCACAGCACGGGTCACCAAATTTCGGTGCACTGATTTGGCTGCATCTTCTGGGCTGATCAGACCCGCATCAAGTTGCTCTTGTAACAGCGAATGGTCTCGGCTGAGCTGCTCTAGACGGTCGCCTCTCAGACGGTAAGCACGGGAGTCGCCAATGTGGCCAATCCAGAGCCTTTCATTCATCACCATGGCGGCGACCAAGGTGGTGCCCATGCCAGCCCACTCAGGCTTGCTGTTGGCGGCCTCAAACACCTTGCGGTTAGCCTCTTGGGCACTGCGCATCAAGGCCTGTGCGGTATCTGCCGCAAGGCGGGGCGCCCCAGGATCAGCCAACCACTGGGTGAGGTGTTCGCGCATGGTGGTGGCAGCCATGTCGCTGGCGACTTCACCGGCCTGGTAGCCGCCCATGCCGTCGGCCAGAACTGCCAGCGCCAGCGCCTCATCAACCTGGACCACGTCCTCGTTGTTGCTCCGCGCGCGGCCCGTGTCGATCACGCTGAAGTAGTCGAGTTGCAAGGTCACGATGTGTCCGAGGATTTGTCTGCCAAGAATTACACATTGTGCCTTGTCGCAGCCGCGTCGTCTGGGCTTGCAAGCCCGCAAGCCAGTGCCATCTTGCACAACTCACGGGCCAACTCGTCGCCATCAGAGGGGCGGTCCGTCGCCTGTTTGGCCAGCAGTCCGGCCAGCAGTAGCCCCAAGGCCTTAGGGAGATCAGGGCGCAACTCCCACAGGTCAGGCGCAGGCTGCTGCGCAATTTGGGCCATCAAGCCGCCCAGGCTTGATGAGTCAAAAGGTAAACGCCCAGTCAGGGCGTGGAACAGGAGCACCCCCACCGCATAAAGGTCGGACCGACCGTCTACCAGGCCGCCCGCCAACTGCTCTGGCGCCATATAGGCGGGCGAGCCCAGCAGCACCCCGCTCTGGCTGGCCCCCGCATCAGCCATCTTGGCACAGCCGAAATCGGTCAGTTTGACCAAGCCGCTGCGCCGCTGAATCAAGATGTTGCCGGGCTTGATGTCTCGGTGAAGAACCCCGTGGCGGTGGGCGTACGCCAGCGCCGAGGCGACGCGCGCGCCGATCATCAAGGCCGCAGGAGCCTCTGGTCTGGTGCTGCTGGACAAGATCTGCCCAAGATCCTCACCCGACACCCATTCCATGGCGATCCACCCCCTGCGGGCGTCCCCCACGCCATCGATGCCTGCCGCATAACTACGCACAATGTCAGGGTGCTGCAAATGGGCTGCAGCGGCGGCTTCGCGCATGAATCGGTCGCAGGCGACCTCGCTACGACCCAAAGACACGGTCTTGATGGCCACCGGCAGCCCGGTGCCGATGTCGGTGGCGAGATGCAACTCGCCTTGGCCGCCTTGGGCCACGCAGCGCAACAGGCTAAAGCTGCCCAAGCGAGTGCCCTTGGCAACGTCCTCGCTGGACGAGGATTGTTGCGGCACCAGTAAATGATTGTCATCGTCTGCCGCACGAATGGCTGGCGCTTCACGACCCCAGCTTAAGCGGCCCCAAAAGCCTTTGGCCTTGCCCATGACACACCCACCTCCCAGGTCGGTTGATCTTTTGGCAACATTACCACAGGGCTTATGCAGGGCTTGATGACTTGCGCGCAGCCCAGACCTTGCCCACCACCAGCACCAACAGGGCACCCGCGACACCGGCGGCATAGCGCACGGAGGCCACAACTTCAGGGGCAGCGCCGGGCTTGTCGGGGGTCAGTGTCGGAACGTAAGAGATCAAGGCGGGATCGGCCACCGCCATGGTGCCCGCAATCCAGCCTAAGAGCATGCCTCCGACGACAATGATGAGCGGGAAGCGATCCATCAACTTGATGACGAGTTGGCTGCCCCACACGATGATGGGAATGCTGACGAGCAGGCCAAACACCACCAAGGGCATCTGATGGCCCGCACCCGCACCCTGGGCAGCACCAGCAATGGCAATGACGTTGTCCACGCTCATCACCAAGTCAGCGATGACCACCGTCTTGACTGCCGCCCAAAGTTTGTCGCTGGCTTGGATGTTGCCGTGCTCATCGCCATCTTCGGGCATGAGCAACTTCACACCGATCCAGAGCAGCAGCGCCGCGCCCACCAGCTTCAAGAAAGGAATGGCCAGCAGCGTCAGCGCGAAAAAGATCAAGATGACGCGCAGCACGATGGCGCCCACGGTGCCCCAAATGATGCCTTTGTTGCGCATGCTCGGGTCCAGCCGCCGGCAGGCCAGGGCAATAACCACGGCGTTGTCGCCACCCAAGAGGATGTCGATCATGATGATCTGGCCGACCGCTATCCAAAAGTCGGCGTGCATGAACTGATCCATGGAGGAGATCCTGTCAAACTAAATTCGGGGAAGGGCGCAGTGTAGGCAGCATCCACTGCCTTTGTCGTGCGTGAAACTACAGACAGCCCTCTGCGCGAAGGCCCGGGTGACGACCCAATGCAAACAGGCCGCAAGGGCGGCCCGTGATGGGGGCGGACTCTTCAGGGCCGCCAGCGTGCAGGGGCTTGGCCCCTGGGCTTGAATCAGAGCATGGCCTTGAGCAGGCGAGCCATTTCCGACGGGTTACGTGTGACCTTGAAGCCGCACTCCTCCATGACGGCGAGCTTGGCATCTGCGGTGTCAGCACCACCAGAGATCAGCGCACCGGCATGGCCCATGCGCTTGCCCGCAGGTGCGGTCACGCCAGCGATGAAGCCGACGATAGGCTTCTTCATATTGGCCTTGCACCACAGGGCGGCTTCAGCTTCATCCGGGCCACCGATTTCACCAATCATGATGACGGCATCCGTATCGGGGTCGTCGTTGAAGGCGCGCATCACATCGATGTGCTTCAGGCCGTTGATGGGGTCGCCCCCAATGCCCACCGCAGAAGACTGGCCCAGACCGATTTCGGTCAACTGCGCCACGGCTTCGTACGTCAGGGTGCCCGAGCGCGAGACCACGCCGATGCGACCCTTGCGGTGGATGTGACCGGGCATGATGCCGATCTTGATTTCTTCCGGGGTGATCAAGCCAGGGCAGTTCGGGCCCAGCAGCAAGGTCTTCTTGCCGCCAGCGGCTTCTTTGGCCTTCATCTTGTTGCGCACTTCGAGCATGTCGCGCACAGGAATTCCTTCGGTGATGCAGATGGCCAAGTCCAGGTCGGCTTCAACGGCTTCCCAGATGGCCGCAGCAGCGCCTGCGGGCGGCACATAGATCACGGAGACGCTGGCGCCGGTCTGGGCCGAAGCCTCTTTGACCGAGGCGTAGATGGGAATGCCTTCGAAGTCTTCGCCAGCCTTCTTGGGGTTCACGCCAGCTACGAAGCAGTTCTTGCCGTTGGCATAAGCGACGCAGCCCCGGGTGTGGAACTGGCCGGTTTTGCCCGTGATGCCCTGGGTGATGACGCGTGTGTCTTTGTTGATAAAGATCGACATATTCGATGTTCCTTCGTTGTTTCGGGCGCTACGGTGTGCTGCCCGGCCGCTCCGGGGGCTCTGACAGCCCCTCGGGGGTGGCGAATGGAATGAGCCTGGGGCGCTTTACTTAACGGCGGCCACGATGGCCGTGGCCGCGTCGGCCATGGTGTCCGCAGCAATGATGGGCAGGCCAGACTCGGCCAGCATCTTCTTGCCCAGATCTTCGTTGGTGCCCTTCATGCGCACGACCAGCGGCACTTGCAGATTCACGGCCTTGCAAGCAGTGATCACGCCTTCGGCAATGGTGTCGCACTTCATGATGCCGCCGAAGATGTTGACCAAGATGCCCTTGACGGCCTTGTTCTTCAGCATGATCTTGAAGGCTTCGGTGACCTTCTCAGCGGTCGCCCCGCCGCCCACGTCCAAGAAGTTGGCCGGCTCGCCGCCGAACAGCTTGATGGTGTCCATGGTGGCCATGGCCAAGCCGGCACCGTTCACCAAACAACCGATGTTGCCGTCCAGGCTGATGTAGGCCAGATCAAATTTGGAAGCCTCGACTTCGGCCGGGTCTTCTTCGTCCAAGTCGCGGTAGGCCACCACTTCGGGGTGACGGAACAGCGCATTGGCGTCAAAGTTGAACTTGGCATCCAGGGCAATCAAGGTGCCTTTGGAGTCGCAGTTCAGGGGGTTGATTTCCACCAAGGAGGCGTCCGTCTCCATGTAGCAGCGGTACAGGTTCTGGAACAAGGTCACAGCCTGAGCGTGCGAGCCTTCTGGCAGGCCGATAGCGGTGGCGATCTTCTTGGCCAGCTCCGCTGTGAAGCCCACCAGTGGATCGATCACCTCCGTGATGATCTTCTCGGGGGTGGAGTGAGCCACTTCCTCGATGTCCATGCCACCTTCGCTGGAGGCAATGAAGGCGACCTTCTGCGTCTGGCGGTCAGTGACCAGCGAGACGTAGTATTCCTTCTTGATGTCGGCGCCTTCCTCAATATAGAGGCGACGTACCTTTTGACCTTCGGGGCCGGTCTGGTGCGTGATCAGCTGCATGCCCAGAATCTGTTCGGACAGCGTCTTCAGGTCGTCCATGGTTTTGGCCAACTTGACGCCGCCGCCCTTGCCGCGGCCGCCCGCGTGGATCTGGGCCTTGACCACCCAGACGTTGCCGCCCAGCTTTTGGGCCGCTTCCACGGCTTCCTGCACAGTGAAAGCCGGATAGCCGCGAGGCACGGGCACGTCGAATTGGCGCAGAATTTCTTTGCCTTGGTATTCGTGGATCTTCATGGGTGGTCTTTTCGTGAGTTCAGGACGAAAGAGGTCTAGCGGCCTAAGCCGCGTCGCGAGACGCTGCCGGGGTCACCGGCGCGTGATTTTCCGATACTTTGTTGGCATCAGGCTGACGAAACCAGCGAGGATAGTGCAATCGCACCACCTCGCCGTCCCGTCTCAGTGCATGACAGCGATCAAGCTGGAAAGGGGCCTGATCGCCTTCTCCTTTAGTGTCCAGCACAAGGCCGGCAAACGCTTGGATGACAGCAGTCGGCAGTACATCGGACAATTCTGTTAGATGTGTACATCCGGAAGTACCGCCCAATCGTTCGCGTATAGCCCGCTTGAAGCCACGCATTAAGTTCAGGCCTTCGAGCTGAGCATAGGCGTCGCCATGGCTGTCGCATTGGCCACGATAAGGGACGGCAAGCGACTCGGCCCCAGCACGGTGGATGTTGAACTGCGTGTCGATCACCAGCCTCAAGAGCAAGTCATGGATGGCGTGCCCAGCAGGCAAGACGCCTTGGCTGCCCTTTATCTCACGCGTCTTGGTGTCGCGCAAACGGGCTTCAACCTCCCACAGACCGTCGGCACGGGTGTACATTTCCACCTGCACGGCGCGGGTGTGCTGAAGCACGCGTTGGGGTTCAGAGGCTGGCAAAGGCATGGAGTATGGCCGTCTGGCGCTTGTCGCGTCGGCCGGCTTTGGGGCTTTTGAGCCTGCCAAACCTTGCCAGCACGCGAGAGTTACAGCGCTGAAACAGCTCCGCACTGTATCACGCGTGCTGCATTGCAGCATTTTTGCGCCAAGTTGGCGCAGTAAGCACCAGCCTCACTCCTCAGCAGGGTCGCGCCCCCCCACCACGCGGTGCACAGCTTCGGCACTGAAGCCACGTGCGGCCAGAAAGCGCATTTGGCGCGCGCGCTCTCGGGTGTTGGCGGCCACGGTGCCAAAGCGCTTGAGCCACACCTCACGGGCCCGCTGGACCTCTGTGGACCTCAGTTGCTGAGCCGTGTCGGCATCGAGCGCGAGCCCGTGCTGGGCCAACTCATGCCGAATGCGGCGCTCGCCATGACGCGCCGCCCTCGCATTCACCCGGGTCTCGACGAAGCGGGCATCGCTTTGAAACTGGCGCGTTGCCAGCCAATCGAGCACGGCGTCGACCTCAGCAAGCAGCACCTCGGCGCTGGGGGCTTCGGCCGCACCTTCCTGCGAGGCCTCGTGATCCCAGGGGTCTGGCACTGAGGCTTGGGCGCTGGCCGTGGCCCGCTTGCGCGCATGGGCCAGCAAGCGGGTTCGCAGCTCAGAACGGCTATATTCGCGGCGCGCCAGCAGCGCCAATGCCTGCGCTTTCAGGCTGGGCAGGGGTCGATGGCCGACCATGGCTCAGCGTTTGGCGGAGCACACCGAGCGGCGAGCCAGGGCTCAGGCGGCGCCGGAAGACTCTGCCAGCAAGGGCACGCCCAGGGCTGCGCGTACCTTGTTTTCGATCTCGCGCGCAATGTCGGG
>JAXHNT010000001.1:0-36368 GCA_034520165.1 Ideonella sp. | reverse complement strand
GAGTGCTCTTTAACGGGGGCAGCGTTTGGCGCGCCCCTTTTTGCTTTGGAGAATGCTTGTGACCAACGTTCCCCGCGTGGTGGCCACTGAGGCTGCCTGCGCTCTGCTGGCCCGCTTGCGCGCCAAGCATGGCGAGATCTTGATTTATCAATCGCATGGCTGCTGCGATGGCTCCACCCCGATGGCGTTCAAGCCCACCGAGCTGAGCTTGGGCAAGGACGACTTGCGTTACGGCGACATCGACGGTACACCGCTGTGGATGGGCCGCACCCAGGTGGACTACACCCTCGGCACCCAGCTCATCCTGGATGTGGGCCAGGGCAGCCTGGGGACGTTTTCTTTGGAAGACGGCGAAGGTCAGCACTTCAAAACCACCAGCCGGGCCTGGACGGGCGAGGAATATGCGTGGTTGGAGCAGCATCCTCTCGTTTGAGTGTCTGAAAAGGGCGGGGTAAGCGGGGCTGTTTTCAGAAGACTGGGCGCAGCCTGGCCTGGGCACACTGAGCTGAGTCCACCTTCTCAGCAAAGGCCTGTCCATGCCTGCCCCGCTCCTTGCCCGCACCGTGCCGCCGTCGGCCGAGATCCCCGGCCCTCGCATGGGCTTATGGCGCGCGCTTAAGCATTCGCGCCAAATGCGCCGGGATTATCTGGGCACGCTGGACGATCTGCACCTGCGATTTGGAGACATCTCCAAGATGGGCTTGATCGTTGAAACCGTGGTCGATGTGTTCAACCCTGAACTGGCCCGCGAGCTGCTGGTGGACCATGCTGCGCAGATCACGCGTTGGGAGCGTGGGCCTGCCGTCTTTGCTCAACTGATGGGTCAGAGCGTGCTTGTGACCGAAGGTGAAACCTGGCAACGCCAGCGTCGTATGTTGCAGCCCGCCTTCACCCCCAAACGCGTGGCGGGCTACGCGCGGCTGATGACCGACGCCGCACGCCATGCCTTGGACAGCGTGCTGCCAGTGGGCCAGCCACGGGGTCGAGTGAACATTGACGAGCTGTGGACCACAGTGGCGATGGACGTGATCATGCGCACGCTGTTTTCCAGCCGCGCGCCCGATGATGCCCGCGCCGCCGGCCAGGCCGTGCAAGTGCTGGGCGCAGCAGCCATGCAAGAAATGATGCGGCCGTTTGCGCTGCCAAGCTGGCTGCCCCTGCCGGGCCAACGCGCCAAGACCCAGGCCCTGCAGATGATGCGCGAGCTGGTGGGCCGGCACATTGACGAGCGCCGCCAAGCCGCGCCGGACGACCCGCGCCAAGACCTGCTGGCCATGCTGCTGGCGCTGCGCGACGAACACAGCGGCGAGCCGCTGAGCCCCGTGGAGGTGTTTGACCAATGCATGGTGACCTTCCAAGCGGGTCACGAAACCACGGCCACTGCCCTGCTGTGGTGGACGCGGCTGATGGCCGAGTACCCCCACAGCGCACAACGCGCCCAAGACGAGGTGGACCAGGTGCTGCAAGGCCGCGAGCCCGAGGCCGAGGACATGGCACGCCTGCCCTGGCTGACCGCCACGCTCAAAGAAGCCATGCGCCTCTATCCGCCGGTGGGCGCGCTGCTGCTGCGCCGCGCCACCGAAGACTTCAGCCTGGGCGGCCGCCACATTCAAAAGGGCTGGGTGCTGCGCGTCACGCCCTGGGTGCTGCAGCGGGATGCGCGCAACTTCCCCGACCCACTGCGCTTCATGCCGCAACGCTTTATGCCCGAAGCGCCACCCGTGCCGCGCGGTGCCTGGATGCCCTTTGGCGCTGGCCCCCGCGTGTGCATCGGCCAGCATTTCTCGATGCTGGAGATGACGCTGCTGGCCGCGATGCTGTTGCAGCGTTTCAATCTGTCCTTGCCCGCCGACGCCCGCGCCTGCGAGCCCAAGCTCAACGTGACCTTGCGGCCTGAAGGAGCGGTGCCGGTGATGTTGACCCGCCGGGTGAACACCGCACGCAACCTTGCTCAGACCCAGCGGCTGAGAGAGGCCTTGGCGGCGCTGGAGGCTTAGGCCTCAGATCAGGTTTGGCAGGCCCTTCAAGGTCCAGCCCGCCTGCGTCAAGCGCTCGGCCAAATGCCGTGCCGTTGCCACCGCTTCTGGCCCATCCCCATGCACACAAATGCTGTGGATGGCCGTGGGCAGGCGTTGGCCGCTCAGGCTGACCAGGGCTTGCTCGTTGAGCATGCGCTCCACATGGGTCCAACTGGCCTCAGCCCCGTGCACCATGGCGTGAGGGTGGCTGCGCGGCACGAGTTGGCCGTCTTCTTGGTAGGCGCGGTCAGCAAAAACTTCTAGCGCCACAGGCAGGCCCGCGCGCTCGCCTGCGCGAGCCAGGGCCGAGAGCGCGGGTGCCAGCAAGATGAGTTCACGGTCCAAAGCCCGCACGGCGCGGGCCACGGTGTCGGCCAGGGTGTCGTCGGCCGAGGCCATATTGCTCAGGGCGCCATGCGGCTTGACGTGGGTGACGCGTCCACCTTCGGCGGCGGCCAAAGCCTGCAGCGCGCCGATCTGGTAGATCAGAAGGGCTTCAAGCTCGCGGGTCGGGATGTCCATACGGCGGCGCCCAAAGCCTTGCAGGTCGGGGAAGGCGGGGTGAGCACCCAGGCTCACGCCCTGAGCCAGCGCGCGCTGCACCGTTTGGCGCATGACCCACGGGTCTCCCGCATGAAAGCCGCAGGCGATATTGGCGCTCTTGACGATGGCCAGCAAGGCGTCATCCGAGCCCATGGTCCAGGCGCCAAAGCTCTCACCCAGGTCAGCATTGAGGTTGATGGATTTACTCATGTCAGTCTTTAAAAATGACGCCACTGATCAGGTTCTGGATGTAGAGCGCCTGCTCGTCCAGCCCGCCCAGCGGCGGGCAGGGTTGCAGGCTCGCCGCCCAGGCGGCTTCTTGGGCTTGGAGGGCACGCAGGGCTTGCAACGCTGCTTCGCGGCTGACCACCTCAAACCGCAGCGTCCGGCCCGGCCAAGCCTGAGCCAAGCGGGGCCAATCAGCCCGGATCACGGTAGCGATTTTGGGGTAGCCGCCCACGGTTTGGCCATCGGGCCCCAAGATGATGGGCTGGCCATTGGCGGGCACCTGGATGGCACCGGGGCACACGCCGTCGGAGGCGATGTCGGCATGGGCGGGGCTCAGGTGCTGCAACGCTGGGCCGCTGAGGCGCCAGCCCATGCGGTCCTGCTCGGCGGTGGCCTGCCAGGTTTGGCTCAAGAACTCGGCGCGGGCTTCTGCGCTGAAGTGGTCGTCCTGTGGGCCCCACACCACCCGCAAGGCCAGGCCGGGCGGGCCATCGGGAGGGCTGTCGCTGCTCAGCGGCCACTGCCAAGCCGTGGGTGACAGCCGCTCTGGCGTGTGCGGGTCAGTGGCTTCAAGGGGCAGGGCATCGCCCACCCGCAGCATGCGGCCGTGCAGCCCGCCCATGGCCGCGCGGGCATAGGTGGCGCGGCTGCCCAGCACGGAGGGCACCCGAATGCCCCCGGCCACAGCCAGCACGGCGCAGCCGCCCATCTGGGGCTGCTGCAGGGCACTGATCTGGAGCACATCACCGTCGGCCAAGGTGGCGCTGCGCCACGCGGGCAGGGGCCAGCGGCGGCCGTCGCTGCTGTGCAGGCTGGCCTTCACGGCTCCGCCCAAGGCCACCCGTACCGGGCCTTGTTCGGCACGCAGTTGCAGGCCGGGGCCGCGCAGCTCCAGGCCCGCGCTGCCCGGCGCATTGCCCACCAGCGCATTGGCCGCGTGGGCCAGCGGGGCGTCTAGCCAACCGGCTGCGGGAATGCCTTGGTGGCGCAGGCCCAGGCGTCCGGCGTCTTGCACGGTGCAGCCCGTGCCACCACTCAGCACGCGCAGCGTGGCCGTCATGTGGCGGCCCTTTCAAGCTCGGGCAACAGCCAGTCTTCGCGCCGCCAATCGCCCAGTTCGGCGCGGCGCTCCCACGCGGCGCAGTCGTCCAGGCTGATCAACTGCCACTGCAGCTCGTCACCCGCTTGCAGCCATGCGGCCTGCTGCGGGTGGGCCAGCTCAAACAAGGGCAGGGGGCAGCGGCCCAGCAAGTGCCAGCCGCCGGGGCTCTCCCAGGGGTAGATGCAGGCCATCTCACCCGCAATGGCCACAGAACGGGGTGGCACGGCTTTGCGCGGTGTGGCGCGGCGCGGCAGGGCCAGCGCGGCGGGCAAGCCCGTCATGTACGGGAAGCCGGGCATGAAGCCGATCATGGCGACGCGCAGGCGGGCCTGGGCGAACTGGGCCACCACGGCGTCGGGGCTGAGGCCTTTGGCAGCGGCAACGTCGGCCAGGTCTGGCGCGAGGCTGGCGTCGCAGCACAGGGGCAGGTGCCAGCGGCGCGTGGCCTGGGGGCGCTCGGCGGCGGCTTGCGCGGCCGCCAGCAGCCACTCGCCCAGGGCGTCGGCGTCGGTGCGCAGAGGGTCAAAGTGCACCGTCAGAGAACGAAAGCTGATGACCACATCGGTGAGCTTGCCCAAGTGGCGCAAAGCGGCTGCATGGGCGTCCAGATGGTGAGCCAAAGCCATCACCCGGCCGCTGGCAGCGTCGTGCGCGCTGGGGCTCATCTCAATCGTCCAGGCGCTTTCGCCGAGCGCCAGCAGGCGGGGCTGCAACAACGCGATCTCGTTCATGGCTCAGCCCGACATTTGCTGCGGCAGCCAAGTGATCAGGCCCGGCACAAAGTAGATCAACAGGATGGCAGCGATCATCAGCACAAACATGGGAAAGGCCTGCTTGGCCAGCCAAGCGATATTGCGCTGGGTCATGCCTTGCAGCACAAAGAGATTGAAGCCCACGGGCGGGGTGATCTGGGCCATCTCGACCACCAGCACCACGAAGATGCCGAACCAGATTAAGTCGAGACCGGCCGCCTCGACGGTGGGCAGCAATACGCCCATGGTCAGCACCACGATGGAGATGCCGTCCAAAAAGCAGCCCAGCACCACAAAGAAGACCATCAAGGCCAGCACCAGGGCCAGGGGCGAGAGGCCCAGCGTGCCAATCCACTCGGCCAGATGGCGCGGCAGGCCGATATAGCCCATGGCCAGGGTCAGGAAGGCCGCCCCCGCCAAGATCAGCGCGATCATGCAGTAGGTCCGCATGGCCGCCGTCAAGCTCGTCCATGAAAGCTCGCCCAACTCAGTGCCGCCTTGCGATAGCGGCCACCACCAACGCGCCCACCACGCCCAGTGCAGCGGCCTCGGTGGCGGTGGCAATACCGCTGTAGATAGAGCCCACCACCGGAGACGATGAGGAGACACCACCGGGATCAGGCGGCTTGCGAGGCGATAAATCTTCTCCAGCAAACTGGTACCGGCGGCTCGGCGGGCGGGATTTGGTCTGGGTGCAGCAAGGCCCACACCACGGTGTAGCCCATGAACAGACCGGCCAAAAGCAGGCCAGGGATGACCCCGGCAATGAACAGCTTGGCAATCGAGACATTGGCCGAGACGCCATAGACGATCATGATGATGGAGGGCGGGATCAACAGGCCCAGGGTGCCCGCACCGGCCAAGGTGCCGATGGCAATGCCGTCGGGGTAGCCGCGGCGCTTGAGCTCGGGCAAGGTCATCTTGCCGATGGTGGCGCAGGTGGCGGCTGACGAGCCCGACACCGCTGCAAAGATGGTGCAGCCGATGATGTTGGTGTGCAGCAAGCGGCCCGGCAGCTTTTCTAGCCAGGGGGCCAGGCCTTTGAACATGTCTTCAGACAGGCGCGTTCTGAACAGGATCTCGCCCATCCAGATGAACAAGGGCAGGGCGGTCAGCGTCCAAGACGACGCCGAGCCCCACATGGTGATGGCCATGCTGTCACCTACCGGCCGGTTGGTGAACAGCTCCATGGCGATCCAGGCCACGCCGGTCAGGGAGAGGCCGATCCACACGCCTGCGCCCAAGATCAAAAACAGCGCTGCAATCAGCAGCAGGGTGATGCCCAGGTCCATGGCTTACTCCGTGCGGGCGAGTTCGCCCTGTGTGCTGTGCAGCGACTCGCCTTGCAAGAGGCGGATCAGGTCGGTCAAGAAGGCCAAGGCGAAGAGGATGCAGCCCAGGGCCATGCCGATCTGGGGTATCCACAGTGGGGTGGCGTCCAGGCCGGTGGAGATGTCGTTGAAGCTGTGCGACTGCATGACCAGACGCACCGAGAACACGGCCAAGGCACAGGCCATCAACAGGGCCAGCAGGTGGCAGACCACGTCCAGACCGTGCTGCGCTTTGGGGCCGAGGTGGCTGAACAGCAGGGTGACGCGGATGTGCTCGCCGCGCTTCAAGGTGGGGGCCAGTGCCAAAAAGGCCGTGGCGGCGGTGAAGTAGCCGGCATAGGCGTCTGCCCCAGTGATGCTGACGCTGGGCCAGAGCCTGCCCACGATGCTGAACAGCACCATGATCAAGGTACACAGCAGGCTGAGCCCCGCCAGTTGAGTGGCCGCATTGAAGAGGGTGTTGGCCCAGCGCTGCATGGGGAGTCCTTGGTGTCAGGGGGAAACAAGGCGAGGGTGCCCGCCTTGTTCAGAACGCCTTTGTGGGCGTGCTTACTTGCGGTACGCGTCCAAGATGGCTTGGCCGTCGGCCCCAGCCTGCTTGGCCCACTCGCCCACCATGGTCTCGCCCAGCTTGCGCAGCTCGGCCTTGAGCTGGGGCGAGCCGGCGTCCACCGTCATGCCGTTTTTCTTGAGCTGATCGATGTACCAAGCGGTCTTTTCTTGGCTGGTTTTCCAGCCGCGTGCCTCGGCCTCGGCGGCGGCCTTGAGCACGGCGTCTTGGCTGGGTTTGTCCAGCGCGTCAAATGACTTTTGCGAGACGATGACGAGGTTCTTGGGCAGCCAGGCGGCCACGTCATAGAAGTACTTCACTTGCTCCCAGACCTTGCTGTCGTAGCCCGTGGCCCCGGAGGTCATGAAGGTGTTGACGGTGCCGGTGGCCAGCGCTTGCGTCAGCTCGGCGGCCTGCACGGTCACGGGCTGAGCGCCCACCAACTGGGCGATGCGGCTGGTGTTGGGGTTGTAGGCGCGCCATTTCGCACCCTTCAGGTCTCCCACCGATGTCAGTGGCTTGGTGCTGAAGATGCCCTGAGCAGGCCAGGGCACGGCGTACAGCACCTTGATGCCTTGCTTGGCCAGATTGGCTTCGGTGACGGGCCGTGAGGCTTGCCAGAGCTTTTGCGCGTCGGCATAGCTGGTGGCCAGGAAGGGGATGGAGTCGACACCGTAGACCGGGTTCTCGTTGGAGTGGCCGGAGATGATGATCTCCCCGATCTGCGCCTGGCCGCCTTGGACAGCTCGCTTGATCTCGTTGGCTTTGAACAAGGAGCCGCTGTCATGAACGGTGATCTTGAGCTTGCCTGCGGTGCCCTTCTCCACATCTTTGCTGAATTGCGCGATGTTTTCAGTGTGGAAGTTGGCCGCCGGATAGCCCGTAGGCATGTCCCACTTCTGTTGTGCAAGGGCAGGCAAGGCCATGGACAGGCTCAGCACCATGGTGCTTGTCAGCGCTAAACGACGATGAAGCATGAAGGTCTCCTGGATCGGGTTGAGGGAGCGCAGCGAGGGGAGTTGTTGATCAATTAATCGCACATCATCCTCAAAACGTTTATAAATTATCAACGTTTTATAAGTATTAGAGTCGCGTGTTTACCCGTAGCGCTACCATCGCGGCTTCCACCTTGCCCGGAGTTGTTCTTCATGCCTGCTGCCAAACCTCGCTCGTCTGCCTCTGCTGTTCGGCCCAAGGCGGCCAAGGCTGCGCCCGCGCCTGTGGCGGCTGACGGCGACGATGGTGGCGCGGGTGGAGGTTTGCGCATCGTCACCTCTGCGCACTTAGTCTCGGCCAAGTCACCGGAGCTGTCCGAGTTTGAGTTTGGCCTGATCATTGCCGCCCATGCCTTCAACCGTTGGTTGACCCGCTGCATGAGCGCGGCTGGGGTGAAAGACACCGGCGCCAGTGGATCAGCCGTCGATCTTCACCACCTCACATCACCGAGGCTCGGAGAAGCGCCTCTCAGACATCTGCTTTGTGCTCAACATCGAAGACACCCATGTGGTGTCTTACGCCCTCAAAAAGCTGATGGCGGCGGGCTTGGTGAGTAGCGCCAAACGAGGCAAGGAAGTGTTTTTCTCGACCACGCCCAAGGGCTTGGCCCTGTGCGCTGACTACCGCACGGTGCGGGAGTCCTGCCTGATGCCTGGGTTCTCAGGTACTGAAGAGGAGAACGAGCGCATTGGCGATGCGGCTCGCCTGCTGCGCACGCTCTCCGGCCGATATGACCAAGCGGCACGTGCTGCGACTTCATTCTGAGGGAGTGCGCCGCCGCCGCCCTTGAGGAGCAGTCACTGCGGGCGCTCCGCGCGAGTCAAAAGCCGACGCGCTTGGCCGTGGAGAGCACATTGGCCACATCCCCCGTGGCCTGCGAGAACGTGGACCCCGGCGCCATGGCTTCCTCGGCGTTGAGGTATTGGCCGTGGTTGATCAATTGGCCCACGCTGGCGGCCACGCTGTGGAAGCGTTTGTGGCGTTCAATCAGCGCAGTGAAAGTGCTGCGCTCGCGCAGGCGTTGCCCGTCGCCGTAAATCCATTTGCCCAAGGCACAGCAGTCGTCGCGCGACAGGGTGGCGGTGTCCACCTGCTCGCGATGTTCAATCGCATGGCGCAGCTTGACCTTCCATTGCCGGTGGGCGTCGATCATGGCGTCTACATCCACGCCTTCAACCAGCGTGGGTCGGTGGCCGGGCTCGGTGGGCAGGCGGAACTCATCGACCTGGGCAGCCATGCGAATGGCCGATTGGCGCTGGTTTTGGGCGGCGGTTGCCGTGGCGCCCACCATGACCGCATTGGCTTGCGTGTTGCGGTCCAGGTCTTGAACGGCTTCGCCGATCTGGGCGACACCCAAGCTTTGCTCGCGCGCACCATTGGCCACGCTGTCCAGCAGCAGTCGTACTTTGTCGGCGTTCAGCACGATCTCATGCATGGTGTCGCCAGCGGCACGCACCACACTCATGCCGCCGTCGACATCGTCCACGCTGCTGGAGATCAAGCCCCGGATCTCGCGTGCGGCGGCGGAGCTGCGTTGCGCGAGGCTGCGCACTTCGCCGGCCACCACCGCAAAGCCACGGCCTTGCTCGCCAGCACGAGCAGCTTCAACGGCCGCGTTGAGGGCCAGGATATTGGTTTGAAAGGCAATGCCGTCGATCACGCCAATGATGTCGTTGATCTTGCGCGACGAAGTCTGGATGCGCTCCATGGTCTGCACCACTTGCTGCATCACAGCACCACCGCGTTCGGCCACGCGGGCGTTGTCTACCGCAATCACTGAGGCCTCTTTGGCGGAGTCGGCTGTTTGCCCCACAGTGGCAGAGGTTTGCTCCAGCGCAGCGGAAGATTGCTCCAGCGCTGCTGCCGCGGCCTCGGTGCGCGAGGACAAGTCTTGGGTGCTGTGGGCAATTTCTTTGCTGGTGTCCACCACCGCGTCGCTGGCCGATTGCACTTGTTTGACCGTTAAGCGCAGTGCGCTTTGCATGTAGAACACTTCGCGCAACAGGTCACTGACCTCATCACCTCCACGGCGCGGAATGTCGGCCCGGAGATCGCCCAAGCTGATGTTCATGAGGTGCTTCTTGAGGGCCTTGAAACCCCCGTGCAGCGAGCGATAGAAGCCCATCGCCAGAAAGACCGCCAAACACACGCTCAGCAAGGTGATGCCCAGCGTCAAGTAGAGCTGCGACAAAAAGCCGGCTTGGCGTTGTGCCAGCGCAGCGTCCAGCACCCCCAGGCTTTTGTAGACCTGCGCGAACTGTTGCTCCAGGGTGCGGTTGGCTTGATTCAACAAGGCCTTAGCGTCGCCCTGCACGGTGGTGCTGCCTGCGGGAAAGTTGTCCTTGACGGCCTGCAGCAATTCAAGGGTGAGCTGAGGTGCAGCGGCGGCCTCCATTTGCAGGGTCGAGCCTTGCAGTGCAGTGCGGGCTTTGCTGAGATCGGATGTGGCAGCGCGAAGCTGATGGTCCAGCACGGCCACCAGGCTCGTGAGCTGCTGCGATTGCTCGGCATTGAATTGGCCATCGCGCAGCGCCCCCACCGCCAGCCCCCGCAGTTCGGCAGTGCTGCGGATCACCTCGGCGCCGCGCATCAGCGCCGCACTGGTGAGGTAGTAGGTGGCCATCGCCGGGTCCAGGGTCAGGCCCGAGTGGTCCACGGCTAAGGCCATCATCGCACCGATGGCGCGGTCTATGCCCAGCATCACCTGATAAGTGAGCTGGGGGTCTTTGCTGCTGAGTTGGTCGGCCTCGGCCACGGCAGCCTCTAAGGCTTTCCAGGGCTCGGCCAAGGCCCAGGCTTGCCCGTGGTCTTGGAACTCCGCCTGCAGCGCCTTGAGCTGTTGGCCGAACTGCTGACGCGCGGCTTGGCGGTCAGGCCCGGCCTCCTCAAACAGCTGGGCACGGCGGGCATAGCGCCACTGCTCGGACGCCTGCATGAGCTGGAAGGCGGCCTGTGAAAACGCCACGCCGTGTCGCTCGTCTTGCGTAAACTCGTACTGGGTTTTTGCGACCCAGAGAAAGTTGCCCAAGAGCCAGGCCAGCGGCATCAGGAAGGCCGCCGCAATCAAGGCCATTTTGGTGGGGAAGCGCCACTGCCGCATCAATGCAGCAGCGGGCCGCCAGAGGGGCCATTCAACGAGTTTGAGCAGTTTCACAGGAGTTCTCCAACGCATACCCCCACGCTAACGAGTCTGTGGCTCGGATGATCTGTTGAACAAACCGCCAAACCACAGGGTTTTGACCCCAGTGAAACACGCAGCGCCCCGTGGTGGTGCGTCGGAGCGCTCTGGGGCGCCGTTACACCGCCGCCAGGGCTTGCGTCAGGTCGGCCTTCAGGTCCTCAATGTGCTCGATGCCCACGCACAGTCGCACCGTGTCCTCGGTGACGCCGGCCCGGGCCAATTCCTCGGGGGAGAGTTGGCGGTGGGTGGTGGAGGCCGGGTGGGTGGCCAAAGATTTGTTGTCGCCGATGTTGACCAAGCGGGTGAAGAGTTGCAGCGCGTCCAAGAAGCGCTCGCCGCCTTCGCGGCCACCTTGCACACCAAAGGTCAGCAAGCCCGAGGCGCGGCCGCCCATTTGCTTTTGCACCAGGCCGTGGTCGGCATGGTCGGGCAGACCTGAGTAATTGACCCAACCCACCTTGGGGTGGGCCTTCAAGAACTGGGCCACGGCCAAGGTGTTGTCGCAGATGCGGTCCATGCGCAGGGCCAGGGTCTCCAGGCCTTGAATGATCAAGAAGGCGTTGAAGGGCGAGATGGCCGCGCCCATATTGCGCAGCGGCACCACGCGGGCACGGCCGATATAGGCGGCTGGGCCCAAGGCCTCGGTGTAGACCACGCCGTGGTAGCTCACGTCGGGCTCATTCAAGCGCTTGAAGCGGGCCTTATGTTGGGCCCAAGGGAACTTGCCGCTGTCGACGATCATGCCGCCGATGCTGGTGCCGTGGCCGCCGATGTACTTGGTCAGCGAATGCACCACGATGTCCGCGCCGTGCTCGATGGGGCGGCACAGATAGGGGCTGGGCACGGTGTTGTCCACGATCAGGGGCACGCCGTGGCGGTGGGCAATGGCGGCCAGCGCGGCGATGTCGGTGATGTTGCCCAGCGGGTTGCCCAAAGACTCGCAGTAAATGGCCTTGGTCTTGTCGTCGATCAGGGCTTCGAAGCTGGCCGGGTTGGCGGCGTCGGCAAAGCGGGTTTGGATGCCGTACTGCGGCAGGGTGTGGGCCAACAGGTTGTAGGTGCCGCCATACAGCGCGCTGCTGGAGACGATGTTGTCACCGGCCTCGGCAATGGTCTGGATGGCGTAAGTGATGGCGGCTTGGCCCGAGGCCAGGGCCAGCGCGGCAATGCCGCCCTCTAGGGCTGCCACCCGCTCTTCCAGCACCGCCTGGGTGGGGTTCATGATGCGGGTGTAGATGTTGCCCACCACCTTCAGGTCGAACAGGTCGGCGCCGTGCTGCGCGCTGTCGAAGGAGTAGGCCACCGTCTGGTAGAGCGGCACGGCCACGGCCTTGGTGGCCGGGTCACCGGCCCAGCCGGCGTGCACGGATTTGGTTTCAAAGCGCCAGGCGCTGCTGTCTCGGGTCATCTTGAACTCCTCTACTTTTGGGGGAGTTCGGAGTCTAGACCCAGCGGCTTGTCCAAGCCCTGACAAGGCTTGGACGGTTTGCTCAGATGCTTATTCTGTAGAGAACTGATCCCACGCGGCCAGGGCATTGGCCGCGTACATCAGCGCGGGGCCGCCGCCCATATAGGCTGCTACCCCCAAGGTTTCTTCCAGTTCGGCCTTGGTGGCGCCCAAGCGCACCAGGGCTTTGACGTGAAAACCAATGCAGCCATCGCAGCGCTGAGAGACACCAATCGCCAGGGCGATCAGCTCTTTGGTCTTCTCGTCCAAGGCGCCGGTCGTGAGCGCCGCCTTGCCCAACTCACCAAAGGCCTTCATCACCGCTGGCGTGTCGGTGCGCAGGGGTTTGAGATGGGCCGAGATATCGGCCGTCAGTTGGGCGTAGTTGGGGGTTTGGTCGCTCATGCGGGGCTTTCAGGGGTTGTGGTCAGAACTCGCCCGGCCGGGTGGTCAAGCCCAAGGCTTCCCAGTCAAGCATACCGCCACGGTAGTAGTAGATCCTGTTGGCGGGGAAGCCGTCACGCGTGATGGCGCGGATGGCAATCGGGCTCTGCGGGCAGACGGGGCCGTTGCAGAAGGCATAAAGCTTCTTGGCCTTGCTGCAGTTCAATTTGCCATCGGACGCTTTATCGCAGCCCAATTCGTTCATGCGCAAAGCCACCTCGGTGAAGGGTATGTTGATGGCAAAGGGGATGGTGGCCTTCAAGAACTCGGACATGGAGCGCATGTCCACGATCATGGCTTCCGGGTCATTCAGAGCGTGGAGCATTTCGGCCTCGCCGACGGGCGTCACGCCGGGCACGGGCACCAAGGGCTGGAACCAGCCTTCATTCTTGGCGCAGCCTGTCATTACGCGGCTCACTTGCAGGGTTGTGTCGCCCCGCTTCACGGTGAAGCTGGTGTCGGTCGCGTCTTCCGTGAACAGGCGCAGTGGTTTGGCGCTGGTTTGCGCCAAGGCGGCTGTGGCCACTAGGGCCAAGCCCAACAAGGCTGCCGACCAAAACGCCGGGCGAAGAAGGGTGGTGCGCATGAAAGTCTCCGGGAATATGAATGAGCCCCGAGACTCTATAAGTGAACGCAGATGTATGCCGTGCGCTAAATCAAGCGCCTTCTTCGTTGCGCGCGGTGTTGCGCTGGCTGCCCCCACCGGGGCTTGACGCTAACGCTCACCGAGGCCGCCAACGCCCCAGCCGCAGCGCATTGCCAATCACAAACACGCTGGACAGGGCCATGGCCGCGCCCGCAAACATGGGGTGCAGCACGCCCAGGGCGGCCAGCGGAATGCCCACCACGTTGTAGGCAAAGGCCCAGAACAGGTTTTGGCGGATCTTGGCGCTGGTGCGCTGGGCGATGTCCAGGGCGTCGGCCACGCGTGAGGGGCGGCTCTGCATCAGCGTGATGCCTGCGGCTTGCATGGCCACATCGGTGCCGCTGCCCATGGCGATGCCAACGTCGGCGGCGGCCAGGGCGGGGGCGTCGTTGATGCCGTCGCCCACCATGGCCACGGGGCCGCCCAGGCGGCTGCGCAACTCGGCAATGGCTTGGGCTTTGTCTTGGGGCAGCACCTGGGCGCGCACGTCGCTCATGCCCAGGGTCTGGGCTACCGCATTCGCCGCACCGGCGTTGTCGCCCGAGAGCAGCAGGGTGCGCAGGCCCATGGCGTGCAGGCGCTGGATGGCCTGGGCGGCATCGGCCTTGAGCGTGTCGCCAAAGCTGATCAGGCCCAGCAGTTCAGGCGCCGCGCCCGTGCGTTCACGGGACAGCCAAGAGACTGTGCGGCCCAGGGCCTGCTCGGCTTGCGCGGCGTCTTGGCCCGCCTGCAAATTGACGCTCAACTCACTCATCCAGCGTTCACCCTATTTTCCTCAGTTGACCTGCCTGAACGCCCCGCGAACCTAGACTGGGCGCGGGTTTCGTAGCGAAGACAGGAGGCACCTGATGGGTGAGCGCAAGTTGGCGACGCGGATGGCGGTCAAGCCGGTGGCTGCGGCGAGTCAAGAGGCCATCAACACCGCGCCCGAAGCGGGCGACGATGCCATGCGCGTGCAGACCCCAGGTGGGGTGTTCTCGGTGCGCTGGGACGAGCGCGGGCGTGCAACGGCCTTGGGCCAACTGACCTTCTTTGCCGAATACCTGGAGACCAGCGGTTTGTTCGAGGCCTGGCTCAAAAGCTGCCCACTGAGCTACACCAGCCCCAATGCGCCGGGCCTGGTGGATGTGCTGGGGACGTGGCTGCTGTCGATCCTTGACGGGCATTGCCGCTACGCGCATGTGGGCGCGCTGCGCGGTGACGGGGTGGCGCCCAGCATCCTGGGCATGAACAAGATCATCGGCGACGACAGCCTGCGTCGAGCGCTGAGCGCCATCGCCCCGGCACCCGATGACGAGCACACGCCCGAGCAGCGCGCAGCGCAACAAGCCCAATTGGCACGCTCTACGCAGTGGATGCAGGCTCAGCTCAAGCACAGCATCGCGCTGGCCACGGCCACGCCGTGGATACTGGACTGCGACACCACCATCAAGGTGCTGTACGGCAAGCAAGACGGGGCCGTGGTCAGCTACAACCCGCACAAGCCTGGGCGCCCCAGCCACGCCATCCACACCTACTGGATCGGCAACCTGCGCCTGGTGCTGGACGCGCAGTTGGACAGCGGCAACCGGCACAGCCCCGTGCATGCGCGGCCCGGTTTGCTGGCCTTGTTGGAGGACATGCCCGCGGCCCAACGCCCACAGCTTGTGCGAGGAGACTGCGCGTTTGGCAGCGAGGGAGAGATGAGCGCGCTGGAAGCCATTGGGCAGCCCTACTTGTTCAAGCTGCGCCAAAGCGCGGGCGTGAAGACGCTGATCAAGCGCCAATGGACCCGGCGGGATTGGGCCGGCGTAGGCCAAGGCTGGGAGGCGTGCGAAGACGTGTTGCGGCTGACGGGATGGACGCAATCGCGACGCGTCATCGTGATGCGCCGAGTGCGCAAGCTCAACCTCATCGTCGAGGTCCAGGGTGAGGTCAAGGGCGGGGTCCAGCGCTGCGGGCGTGGCAAGGGCAAAGACGCGGCGCAGGCCGAGCTGCACTTCATCGACGAGAACGAACCCGTCAAGAGCTGGGAGTACGCCGTGCTGGTGTGCAACGCGCACTACGAGTTGCAAAACATCGGGCAGCTTTACCGCGACCGGGCCGACTGTGAAAACGGCTTCGACGAGATCAAGAACCAGTGGGGCTGGGGCGGCTACAGCACGCACGACATCGAGCGCTGCGCGCTGAGCGCGCGGGCCGTGGCGCTGGTCTACAACTGGTGGAGCTGGTACGTGCGGCTGGCGCATCCGAAGACGCGCCTGGAGGCCATCACAAGCCGCCCCAAGCTGCTCAGCGCGGTGGGCAAGCTGACCAGCCATGCCGGGCAGAAGAAAGTCTTGCTGAGCGTCACGCACGAAGCGGCCGCACAGATCAAGCGGCTGATCGTCAATGTCCGCGCGGGTTTGAGCCATGTTCGGGCGACCGCGCCGCAGTTAGACAAACCGCAATGCTGGTTTGCGCTGGTGCGCTACATCGTCGAGAAAATCCTGGCCTGCCAGCCCAAACCCAACCCCGGCTTGATCGCGTTGGCATCGGGGTAACTGAGGAAAATAGGTTCACTGCCCAGCAGCACCCGCTGGCCGTCGATCACACCGCTGACCCCAAAGCCTGCATGGGCTTGGGCTTGCTGGGCAGCCGCAGGAGGGAGGGGGCAGGTCTGATGAGGCGAGTCGGCTTGGGCTTGGGCTTGGGCCCAGGCATTCGTAACAGCTTTGGCCAGCGGGTGCAGGCTGTGGGCTTGTAGCGCGGCGGCCAAGCTCAATACCTGCTCGCGTGGAAGGCCAAAACCTTCAGCGTGCATGACCTGGGGGCGGCCTTCGGTGAGGGTGCCGGTTTTGTCGAAGGCCACGGCCTTCACTTCATGGGCGCGCTCCAACGCTTCGGCGTCGCGGATCAAGATGCCGTGCTTGGCCGCTGCGCCCATGCCCACCATCAACGCGGCCGGTGTGGCCAGACCCAGCGCGCAGGGGCAGGCGATCACCAGCACGGTGACGGCATGCAGCAGTGCTGTGGCCCAGGGCGCGGGGCCGCTGCCCAGCCAACCCCAGGCGAGCAGGGTGATGAGCGCCATGCCCACCACCACCGGCACAAACACGGCCGCCACGCGGTCCACCAGTTGTTGGATAGGCGCCTTGCGTGATTGAGCGCTTTCCACCAGCCGCACGATGCGCGCCAGCGTGCTCTCTGCCCCAATGGCGGTGGTGCGCAGCAGCAGCGCGCCCTCGCCATTGATGGCCCCGCCCACCACCGCGTCGCCCGGGTGGCGGGCTTGGGGCAGGCTCTCGCCGGTGATCAGGGCTTCATCCACTTGGCTGGCGCCTTCCACCACCACGCCGTCCACGGCCACGCGCTCGCCGGGGCGCACCACCACCAGGTCACCCACGCGCACCTGCTCTAGCGGCACTTCACGCTCGTCGCCTTCTGGCGTTCGGACGCGGGCGGTGACGGGGCGCAGGTCTTGCAAGGCGCGCAGCGCATCCGTGGTGCGGCGCTTGGCCACGCCCTCCAGCCACTTGCCCAGCCACACCAGGGTGATGACCATGGCGCTGGCCTCAAAGGCCAGGGCATGCGGGCCTTCGCCGCGTGCCCACTGCACCAAGCTCAGGCCATAGGCAGCCGAGGTGCCCAAGGCCACCAGCACATCCATATTGGCGCTGCCATGTTTGAGGGCACTCCACGCGCCTTTGTAGAAGCGCGCGCCCAGCAGCACCTGCACCGGGGTGGCCAGCGCAAACTGCACCCAGGCTGGCAGCATCCAATGTGCGCCCCACAACATACCCACCATGGGCAGTGTCAGCGGCAGAGACAACGCCAAACCCAGCCATAACAGCGCCGGGGCCACTGGGGCGTCGGCGGGCAGCGCCGCATCATCGGCCAGCACGCTGGCGGGGTAGCCTGCATCGGCCAGCGCGGCCAGCAAGGTGGGCACCACGGCGGCGGGCTTGTAGCCCTGGGTCACCTCCACCGTCATTTGCTCGGTGGTCAGGTTGACCTGGGCCACTGCCACGCCGGGCACCTTGAGTGCCGCGCGCTCTACACGCCCCACACAGGCGGCACAGCTCATCTCGGTGATGTGGAGTTTGAGGGGGGAGGGCATCGGGGCTTCGGGTACTGCAAGAGCTTAAATTGTCCTCTGCGCTGCGCCGTCTTGGGTGACACGGGTCAAGTTGACCCTGTTGTCCCGCTCCGCATCACGCCATAGGTCTTCATGGCCGCAGCCACCTGCGTGGTCTCGGTGGTCTCTTGCGGATAGAGCCGATAGCTCGGCGCCACGATGGGCTCCACCGCCGTGGCGCGCACCACCACCACAGCGTGCAGTGTGAAGCGCTCGCCCGCCATGGGCAGCAGCGGTGCGGCCCATGTTGAATACTCCGCGTGGCCTTTGGGCACCAAGCGAGCCTCGCCCTGCACCTTGAAGCCCTTTTGAACGAACACATCCACAAAGCTCACACAAACTTTTGCGCGCT
Source organism: Ideonella sp. (assembly GCA_034520165.1). GTDB lineage: Bacteria > Pseudomonadota > Gammaproteobacteria > Burkholderiales > Burkholderiaceae_C > Ideonella. Next base: position 18,682 of record JAXHNT010000001.1, on the reverse strand, counting down.
GGGCGATGTTGCGCACGCTGGTGGGCGAGGCGATGTGGCCGATGACCACGTGTTGATCGTCCCACACGGCCCAAATCTCTTTGGGTGAGACGTTGGGTTGGCCGTGCTCGTCCACCGTGGCGAGCCAGCACAGCACGCTGCTCGCGGCCCTGTCCTTTAACGCATTGTTCAGCATAGAGTGTTTGCCGTCGTCATCTCAGGTCATTGGGCCGCCAGCCCAGGTCTTTGGCATGCAGGCTGTGCACGTAGAGGCGCTCTGGCGTCTCGGTGATGGCGGTGGCCTCGGGGTAGGCGCCGCTGGGGTCTTGCAGGTCGGCCAGGATCTGGCCCTGCTCAGAGAACGCCACGACATGGCCATAGGCCTTGGGCACCGGCCAAGTGGCGCGGGGCAGGCGCAACGTCAGCTCGCGCAGCCAAGGCTTGCCGGCCATGCCGTCGATCTTGGGGTTGCGGGGTTTGACCAAGCCCATCCAGAGCCGGTTGTTTTGCCCACGCATCAGGTTGTCGGGGTAGCCGGGCAGGTTGTCCAGCAGCACCAGGGCTTGGGGAGAGGGCTGGCGAACATCTATGCCGGTAGCGGCTGTGCTGATACGCCACACGCGGTAGCGGCCCGTCTCGGCCACAAAGAGTTGGGTCTCATCGGCGCTCAGCGCCATGCCATTGGCAAAGGATAAGCCCTGCGCCACGATGCGCGTCTGCCCGGTGGCCGGGCTGAAGGCCAGCACCCGGCCGGTGGCGGATTGCTCCAGGATGTCCAACACACTGGCTTCAAAGGTGCTGCCCAAGGCCTTGGCGCCAAAGCGGGTGGAGGCATCGCTGAAGAAGATCTCGCCGCTCTTGGCCACCACCACCGCGTCGGCATACAAGATGGGTGAGTCGCCCACCTTGTCCGTCAACACGCTGACGGCTCCCCCGGCCGTGATGGCCAGCAAGCCGCGCATGGCGTCGGCGGCAATCATCCGGCCCTGCGCATCAAAGTCAAAACCCAGCACCCGGCCACCTGTGTCGGCCCAGACGGTTTGCTCGCTGCCATCAGGCTTCATGCGCAGCAGCTTGCCGCTGGCCACGGCCGTGTAGAGCCAGCCGTCCGGCCCCAGGGCCACATGCTCAGGCCCTTCTTCGGCGCCCAGGCTGATCATCTGCAAGCCTGCCAGCCGAGTGTTGGGTGCGTGCGGGCCGACATAGCCCGGTGCAGGTGGGGCCACCCACGCTTGCGCGCTGATGGGCACAGGCCAGAGCAGCAGGTAGGTGGCCGCGCACAGCAGCAAGGCAAGCAGGCCCAGAAGGAATTTTTTGATCGTCATCGCCCCATTGTGAGCCGTCAAGGCGTCGCTCAAAAACCCTTGGTCAGACCTCTTGGCCAATCCGCAGCAGGCTGCCGTTCTCATCGACCACCGCAAACTCCCGCATGCCCCAGGGCTTGTCTTCCAGCGGCGTCATGCGCGGTATGCCCTGCGAGGGGAGCTTGGCCTCGGCAAAGGCCAGATAGAGGGCGTCTACGTCTTGTACCCGCAGGTAGCAGCCGAAGGACGACTCCTCCGGCTTCAGGTCGGGGTAGGCGAAGAGGTGGATCTCCAAGTCGCCCCGGTCCATGATGGCGTAGTGGCCGTTCGGGTCTGCGATCTCGCCGTCAAAGCCCAGGCGGGCATAGAAGGCCAGGGTGCGCGCCATGGAGCGGGCGGGCAACTGCGGGATGGCTTTGTCGGGTGGCGGCATGGGCTTGGGGTAGCGGCTCAGGATGGTTTGCTTTGGCTGCGAGCGCGCAGGCCTTGGAGCTGCTGGTTCAGCCAGCGGCTGCTCTCTACGGCAGACTCTTTGCCACAACGCACGAAGTAGGGCTTGCCCGAGCTGCTGCTCCTGCTGGCCGCCAGCTCAATGAACTGCTCGGTGTTTTGCAGCGTGCTCTTGCCCTCCAAATAGTCAAGCTTGCGCAGGATGTGATCCCGGGCCTCGGCCCCGCTGTGCAACGAGCCGTTGCGGTCGAACTGGCAACCCGAAGCCACCAGTTGACCCAGCAGTGCGTCGATCTCGGTGCGGATAGGCGCGGGCGTGGGGGCGGCATGGGCATGCAGGGTGCAGAGCAGCAAGGCCAGGGTGGAGAGGGCGTTCTTCATAGGGTTGCAGCGGAGTCGGGTAGGCTGAGTATTGCAGGCTCTGCCATGCTGGCTCGCCGGTCGTATCGTAAAGAGTCGATTCGGCCTGGGCCTTTGAGCGTGCTTGCCCTGGGGTTGCAACCTAGCTGTCCCTGACGCAGCCCATCCCTGCGCTCCTCAGCGCTTCTCAAATCGCCCTGCGGCCCACTCCGCGCCAGGCCGGTTGGCGAGGTGGCGCGGTTGCTCGCGCTGTGCTGCTAGGGCTCAAGGGGCTTACCCATATTGAGAGATCGCGGTGCGTAACCCAGCTCTTCGTAGAGGCCTTGCGCGGTGGCATTGAAGGTCCACACCGTGAGCCGAATGTCTGTGGCGCCTTGGCTCTGCGCCCATTGCTCAGCTTGGCCAATGAGGCCTCTGCCTATGCCTTGGCCTCGCGCCGCTTCGACCACGCACACCGAGTTGATGCGCGCATAGCGAACGGGTTAAAGCAGCGTGTGCTGTTCGTCCACGACATTGAGCGTGATGAAGCCCTGCACCTCGTTGCCGCGCTCCGCCACAAAGGCAGCGGCGGACGCCGCATCAAGGCTTTGCCGCCAATGCGCCTCGTCGCGCTGAGGGGCAGATGCGGGGGCAAAGATCTCTGGCCATGCCGAGTGGTGTAGCTCATTGAGCAACTGGCCGATCTCACAGATGCGGTGGAGATCAGCCAGCGTGGCGCGACGGTAGGTGGGCTGCCGGTGGGTCATGGTGTGGTTGCACTTTCGGAGTGCCCGAATTCGCTGCCGCACTTCACGAAGCAAGGCTTGCTCGAACTGCTGCTCTTGCTTGCCGCCCGTTCGATGAACTGCTCGGTGCTCTGCAGCGTTCTCATGCCCTCCAAATAGCCCAACTTGCGCAAGACGTGGCCCTTGGCCTCGGTCCCGTTGTGCAGTGAACCATTACGGTCAAACCGGTAACTCGAGGCCAGCAGCTTGCCCATCAGGGCGTCGATCTCGGCCCGGATGGGGGAGGGCGTGGGGCCGGCGCAGGCGTGGAGCGCACTGAGCAACAGGGTCAGGGCTGCGAGAGCCTTCTTCATGGGTCTTGTGAAAATGACTGCAAAGCAATAAAATGACTTCATTGAATTCAATTTTGCAGGGTGATGCTATGGCCATGTTGACGGTACGGAACTTGCCCGACGATGTCCACCGTGCCTTGCGCGTGCGGGCCGCTCAAAACGGGCACAGCACAGAGGCAGAGGTTCGCCACATTCTGGCGGCTGCGGTTAAACCGGAATCACGAGTTCGCCTGGGCGATGCACTGGCGAATTTGGGTCGCGAGATTGGTCTGACGAACAAGGACTTCGAGGTCTTCGATCAGGTGCGCGACAAGACGCCGGCCGAGCCGCTGAGGTTTGAATGATCGTCCTGGATACCAACGTCGTTTCTGAGGCGATGAAGCCTGAGCCGCATCATGCGGTGCGCGCATGGCTCAACGATCAGGCTGCGGAAACGCTGTACATCTCCAGCGTGACCTTGGCTGAGTTACTGTTTGGCGTTGCCGCACTCCCGGCTGGTAAGCGCAAGGACATGCTGGCACATGCCTTGGAAGGCTTGATGGGGCTGTTCCGCAGCCGTGTACTGCCATTCGACGCCGATGCGGCACGGCACTACGCAGAGCTGGCCGTGAGAGCAAAAGCCAGCGGACGAGGATTCCCCACGCCAGATGGCTACATCGCCGCGATCGCGGCCTCGCGCGGCTTCATTGTGGCGACACGCGACACGTCGCCCTTTGAGGCGACGTGTCTCACTGTGATCAATCCGTGGAAAGTGTGACCCAGGCAAGGAGCACGGTGCTAATCAACTTTGGTATTGCGTAGACGCCTTTGGCGGTTCGCTCGAATGACCGGTTGGGCATGCACAGAAAGCAACCAGTGCGGGCTCAGTCATCTGCAAGGTCCAGATCGTTGGGGCGGTGCGCCTCACGGAGCCAAGAGCCGTGCACGACCGCATTGACACGCTCGCAGTCGCGTCATCGTTTACCAGCGTAGAGACAAACGCAGACGGCAATGGCCCCAAGTGTGTACGCGAGAAAGCCGCCTGCCCCAATCGGTTGCACTGCGACGAGATAGATAAGAGCCATCACGAGCACTGCGGCGGCAATTGCAAACACGCGCTTCCAGTGGCGCTCGTAGGCGTCAAGTTCTGTAGCGTTCAATATCACCCTCTCAGTCATTCGCTGACCGCCCAGCTTCCTTGGTGTGTCGGCAGATGCCTGTCGCCCGAAAATCCCTGTCGCCAGCAACTGGCTGGACGGGCTGGAACCTCTCTGAACGTATGGGCCTCGCGCTGTGGGCTGCTGGCGCACAAGGCAGCCTTGGCATACGGTAGACTTTGATCATGTGTGCTCTTGTTCGAGTGCTGTTCATTTGCTTGTTGGTGCTGGCGGTTCCTGTGCAAGGGGCTGCGGCGGCAACCATGGCCTTTTGCGGCTCGAATCACCATGGGGGTGGGCTTGCAGGTGCTGAGGTGGGTGCCCGCATGGACGCCCACGCGCATCACGACATGACCCAGGCCGGTCATGCGCCTGAGGCACATGACATGGGCAACGCTGCCAGCAGCGATGAGGCATCCTCTCTTGTCAAGGCGGGTCAATCCGCGCAACAGAAGTGCAGCGCGTGTGCGACTTGCTGCGCTGTAGGCGCCATCCTGCCAGCCCTGCCGGGCCTGCCGTTCACCGAGTCGGCCGTCGCGGTGTTCACCACCGTCACGCCTTCCGTCGAAGCGTTCACTTCAGACGGCCCTGATCGACCGCCTCGAAGCGTTCTCGTGTAAGACGCTGGGGTCACTCGCGCTTGCTCATGCGCGGCCGAGCTTCAGCTTTTGTGTCGTTTTGGCTGCATGCGCAGTCGGGACGATTCTCAACCTTCACGAGAGGTCGATATGGTTTCAATCCAAACGCGCTGGCGCTTGCCGCGCGCTCTGCTGGCTTTGTGGCTGAGCACACTGCTGGCCGCTCACGCGCAATCGCAATCGCAACCTGCCGACGCGCCCCGCGCTGATCCCTTGGATGCCAAGGCCAAAGTGCCTGAGCTGCGCTACGAATCACCGCTTGCATCCTTCCGTCGCCTGGATAACACCACACCGGTACCGTGGCGCGACGCCAATGACTTGGTCACGCGCATCGGCGGCTGGCGGGTCTACACGCGCGAGGCGCATCAGCCCGCTCCCGAGGCTCAGCCCAGCCACAAACACTGAGGGTGCGGTGATGAAATATGACATTTTCGGGCGGCGCGCCGTGCGTCGCGGCGCGCGTGGATGGCGCTTGCTGTTGCTGTTGCCCAGCGCGGCGGTGTTGGGCGGCTGCGCCAGCCTCGAAGCCGGCGGTGGGTTCGAGGCTGTGGCGCAAACCACCAAAGCGCACATTGGCAAGGATTTGCAGCGCGCGCGCAGCGAGGCTGATCTGGACACCATGGCTCCACGCGTGGCAGAACTGCTGGCGAAGCCCCTGACGGTGGATGATGCGGTGCAGGTGGCCCTGCTCAACAACCGCGGCTTGCAGGCCGGTTTCCAGGAGCTGGGCATCACCGAGGCCGAGGTCGTGCAGGCCGGCCGCCTGCCGAACCCGGGCTTCAGCTTTGGGCGCTCCAGCAAGGGTGACGAGCGAGAGATTGAGCGTGGCTTGCACTTCAGTTTGGCTCGCTTGGTGACCCTGCCCTTGATTGAACGCATGGAGGCGCGCCGCCTGCAGCAAGTGCAGGCCCGCGTGGCCCTGAGCGTGCTGGCGCTGGCCGCCGACACGCGCAAAGCCTACTTCACCGCGCTGGCCGCTGAAGAGACAGTGCGCTATATGCGGCAAGTCAAGCAAGCTGCAGAGGCCAGTGCTGAGCTTGCGCGGCGCATGGAGCAGGTGGGCAATTTCAATAAGTTGCAGCGCGCGCGCGAGCAGTCGTTCTATGCCAATGCGGCTTTGCAATTAGCGCGGGCCGAGCAGGCGCAGCGCTCGTCCCGCGAGCGCTTGGTGCGGCTGCTGGGCTTGTGGGGCGGACAGACCCAATTCAGGCTGCCCACGCGCCTGCCGGACCTCCCACCGGCGCCCCTCGAACTCCCCGACATCGAGCAAGTGGCGCTGGCCCAGCGGCTGGACGTGCTGGAGGCCAAGCAAGCAGCGGCGCAGACGGCCAGCAACCTTGGCCTGACACGGGCAACGCGGTTCATCAATGTGCTGGAGCTTGGGCTGGTGCGCAACAGCTCGAACGAGGCGCCGACACAGCGTGGCTGGGAGGTCAGCCTCGAACTGCCCGTTTTCGACTGGGGGGGCGCCCGCGTCGCGCGGGCCGAGGCGGTGTACATGCAGGCGCTGCACCGGGCCGCCGAGACGGCGATCAACGCGCGCTCCGAGGTGCGCGAAGCCTACACCGCCTACCGCACGGCCTACGACATCGCCCGGCACCACCGCGACGAGGTCGTGCCGCTGAGCCAACGCATCGCCGAGGAGAACCTGCTGCGCTACAACGGCATGCTGATCGGCGTGTTCGAGCTGCTGGCCGACGCGCGCACGCAGATCGCCAGCGTCAACGGCGCCATCGAGGCGCTGCGTGACTTCTGGATCGCGCAGGCCGACCTCGACATGGCCCTGATCGGCAAGCCCAGCCTGGCTGCCGCCGCCGGCCCGGCGATGGCCGGCCGCAGCGCCGCTGGCCCGGGCCACTGAGACCATGAAGGACATCCCCATGACGGACCGCACACAAGCTCTCCCGACGCAAGATGCTCGGCGGTGCCGGCGCCATCACGGCGGCCGTGAGTGCCGCCTCGGTCAGCAAGGTGGCGATGGCCGCGCTGCCCGAGCCGGTGATCCAGACCCGGCCCGACACCATGCCGCCGCTGGTGCCCACCACCGGCCGGCCCTACAACCCGGTGGTCACGCTCAACGGCTGGACGCTGCCCTGGCGCATGAACCAGGGCGTCAAGGAGTTTCACCTGGTGGCCGAGCCGGTGGTGCGCGAAATGGCCCCCGGCTTCAAGGCCCACCTGTGGGGCTACAACGGCCAGAGCCCGGGGCCGACCATCGAGGTGGTGGAAGGCGACCGCGTGCGCATCTTCGTCACCAACAAGCTGGGCGAGCTGACCAGCATCCACTGGCACGGCCAGCGCCTGCCCAACGGCATGGACGGCGTGACCGGCCTGAACCAGCCCGGCATCCCGCCGGGCAAGACCTATGTCTACGAGTTTGTGGCGCGCCGCCCCGGCACCTTCATGTACCACCCGCATGCCGACGAGATGGTGCAGATGGCGATGGGCATGATGGGCTTCTGGATCACTCACCCCAAGGGCAAACACCCGCTGATCGACGAGGTCGACCGCGACTTCTGCTTCCTGCTCAACGCCTACGACATCGACCCTGGTGCTGCCACGCCCAAGATCATGACCATGCTGGACTTCAACCTCTGGAGCTGGAACAGCCGCATCTTTCCCGGCATCGACCCGCTGGTGGTGCGGCACATGGACAAGGTGCGCATCCGCGTCGGCAACCTGACGATGACCAACCACCCCATCCACCTGCACGGCCATGAGTTTTTGATCACCGGCACCGACGGCGGCCCCACGCCCAAGAGCGCGCGCCAGTACGAGATCACCGCCGACATTGCGGTGGGCCAGATGCGGCAGATGGACTTTCTGGCCGACGAGGAAGGCGACTGGGCCTTCCACTGCCACAAGAGCCACCACACGATGAACGCGATGGGCCACGGCGTGCCGACCATGATCGGTGTGGACCACCGCGGCGTGGCGCGCCAGATCACCCAGCTGATCCCCGACTACATGGTGATGGGCGAGCGCGGCATGAAGGACATGACCGAGATGGAGATGCCGCTGCCCGACAACACCGCGCCCATGATGGCCGGCCAGGGCCCCTTTGGCGCCGTCGGCATGGGCGGCATGTTCAGCGTGCTGAAGGTGCGCAAGGAGCAGAAGCCGCGGCGACTACAGCGACCCCGGCTGGTACCAGCACCCGCCCGGCACCGTGGCCTATGAGTTCACGGGGGCCTTGCCTGAGCCCGCTCGATTCAAGGCCGACGCCAGCCCCGGGCCGGGTGCCATGTCGCCGGTGAGCAAGCCCGCCCGAGAGGTCGAGGTCAAAGTGCGCAAGCCTACGGGTGGCCACGCCGGCCATTGAGTGCAGGATCACGCAGCCGCCGTAGATGACAACCGTTTCGACCTCTCAAGGAGAATCTCATGAGTGACCGCAGCTTCTCTCCCATCGCCCGACGTGCCGTCATCCGGCGCCTGTCGGCCTTCGCTGCCGCCGCAACCCTGCCCGTGCTGACGGGGCCTGCGCGCGCCCACACGGACAAGCCCCATGCCCCCAAGACAGGCCCTGTTGCCACAGAGCAGAAGGATTGGGGCATTGCTGGCGATGCCCAACAAACCAAGCGCACCATCCAGGTCGGCATGGGCGACGACATGCGCTTCACGCCCGACCGTATCGAGGTGCGTCAGGGCGAGACCGTGAAGTTTGTGGTGCGCAACAGGGGCCGTGTGATGCACGAGTTCGTCATCGGCACCAAGGCGGAGAACGCCAAGCATGCCGAGTTGATGGTGAAGTTTCCGAACATGGAACACGATGAGCCCTATATGGCGCATGTCCCGCCAGGCCAAAGGGGTGAGATTGTTTGGACTTTCAACCGTGCGGGGCAGTTTGAGTTTGCCTGCTTGATTGCCGGGCACTTCCAGGCTGGGATGGTGGGCACCATCCTGGTTGCGCCGGAGGGCCAAGCATGAGCCGCTTGAACAGGCGCCTTGCGCTCGCCTCGCTGTTCGGGGCCTGCTGTGTGCTGGCAGCCCCCACGATGCTGCGCGCACAAGCTCGGGCACAGAGCCCAGCGACTCGGGTGGAGGTCTGGAAGAGCCCGAGCTGTGGCTGTTGCCAAGACTGGATCACCCACCTTGAAGCGCACGGCTTCTCCGTCAAGGTCCACGATGTCGGCAATGCCGCCGCGCGTGCACGATTGAAGGTGCCCGAGCAGCTCGGCTCCTGTCACACGGCGTGGGTGGGTGGCTATGCGATTGAAGGGCACGTGCCCGCAACAGACATTCGCCGCTTGCTGAAAGAGCGCCCTGACGCCATCGGCCTGACTGTCCCAGGCATGCCCATTGGCTCACCCGGCATGGATGGGCCGGAGTATGGCCAACGCCGCGACCCTTACGATGTGCTGCTCATTGGCCAGGACGGCCGCACTCAGGTGTTCAGCAGCTACTTCAAACCCAAGGGGCGCTGAGGAACTGCCTGGCCCATTGACATCAATGCCTGCCAGGCTTCGGCCTCGGTCAAGAAGGTGCTGCCCGTCAGCCATTGTTCGAGCCCACTGGCCTTGAGCCGATCAGCCACCGGGCCTTTCAGCTCTGAAAGGTGTAGCGTCACGCCTCGGCTGCGCAGCTCGTCATTGAGCTTTTGCAGGCCTTCCAAGCCCGAGAAGTCAATGAAGTTGACGGCGGGCATCATCAGCACCACCTGCTTGACGGCGGAGCGTTGCTGCACCAGTGTGCCCAGCGTGTCGGCCAGCCAGCGGGTGTTGGTGAAGACCAGGCTTTCATCCACCCGAATTTGCAGCACATGTGGCAGGGTCTCCACCTTGTGCCGCAGCACATTGCGGAAGATGTCGGTGCCGGGCAGCTTGCCCACTTCCGCCCAGTGCGGCCGGGCGCTGCGCTGCAGCAGCAGCACGATGGACAGCACCACACCCAGGCCCAAGGCGGGCTCCACGCCCAAGAACAAGGTCGCCAGCGCCACGCTGATCATCAAACCGCCTTCGAGGCGGTGATAGCGCCAGGCCGCGCTGAAGTGATGCAAGTCCACCAAAGAGAGGACGGCGATGAAGATGGTGGCGGCCAGCACCGCCTTGGGCAAGGCCGAAAGATAGCCGCCCAAGGTGGCCATGGCCAGGCCCAGAAATAGGGCCGTCCAGATGCCTGCAAAACGGGTGCGGGCACCCGCATCAAAGTTGACGATGCTGCGCGAGAAACCGCCGGTGACCGGCATCGCACCGCTGACACCCGCCACCACATTGGCGGCCCCCAAGCCCAGCAACTCGCGGCGGGGCGAGATGGCCTCGCCCCGCTTGGCGGCTAAGGCCTCGGCCACGGCCAGGCTCTCGACATAGGCCACCAAGCCCAGCAAGAGAGCGGGTGTGGCCAGGTCTTGCCACACCGCCAGCGGGGCCTGCCAAGGCGGCGCAAATTGCAGGCCGTCACCCAGAGAGATGGCCCCCGCCAAGGCCACGCCCTGCCAAGCCGTCGGCGCGCTCATGATGGCGGCGATAGAGGCCACCACCACCACCATGGGGGCCATGCGGCCCCAAAGCTGCGCGCTGCGCGGGGGCAAGCCCAAGGCCTTGAGAGCCGGGGTGGCCCAGCGCCGCAGGCTCCACAGCAACAGGAGGGCCGTGCCACCCATCAGCACGGTGCCCCAGTGTGGCTGCAGGCTGGGTTGGGCCTGGGCACTGGCCCACAACTCGGGCAGGGTATTGCCCTTGATGGGAAGCCCCAGCAGCGCGGGGATCTGGGCGATGGCGATGGCCAAAGAGGCACCATTGACAAAACCGTGCAGCACAGGCGCGCTCAACAAGGCGGCCAGAACGTCCAGACGCAGCGCGGCGGCGATCAAAAACACAGCGCCCATCTCCACCGCCAACACCAGCGCCGCCAGTGACGGTGTGATGCCATGGGCCTGAGCCACAGGGGCCACCGCCTGCGCCGTGAGCATGGCCAGCACCGCCACCGGCCCCACTGCCAAGGTGCTGCTGGAGCCCAACAGCGAGTAAGCCACGATGGGCAGCAGGCTGGCCATGACGCCGACGATAGGCGGCAGGCCGGCCAGCAAGGCATAGGCCAAGCTTTGCGGCACCAGCAGCACGGTGACGATCAGCGCAGCCAGCACATCCTCGGGCAGGGCTTGCTTGTAGGCGGCCCAGCCTTTGAGGGGCGGCGCGGCAGTGGCGGTCGAGGCGTTCACAGGGCGTTCAGCGGAATCTTCAGATAGCTCACACCGTTGTCTTCTGCGGGCGGCAGGTGGCCAGCCCTCACATTCACCTGTACCGAGGGCAGGATCAGCACCGGCATGTCCAGGGTTTGGTCGCGGGCGGTGCGCATGGCCACAAACTCGGCCTCGCTGACGCCTTGATGCACATGCACGTTGGCGGCGCGCTGCTCATCGACCGTGCTCACCAGCTTGACCTCGCGCCCACCGGGTTGGTAGTCGTGGCACATGTGCAGCCGGGTGTGGCCGGGCAGGGCCAGCAGGCGGTGGATGGATTGATACAGCGTGTGGGGATTGCCACCAGGGAAGTCGCAGCGCGCGGTGCCGTAGTCGGGCATGAACAGGGTGTCGCCGACAAAGGCGTCGTCGCCGATCAGGTAGGTCACGCAGGCGGGTGTGTGGCCGGGGGTGTGCAGCACGTCCACCGTCAGCTCTCCAATCTTGAATTGGTCGCCGCCTTGGAACAGCACGTCAAACTCGCGGCCGTCACCGCTGATGTCCGACGCATTGAACACGCCTTTGAAGACCTTTTGCACCTGTTGGATGTGGCTGCCAATAGCGATTTGGCCGCCCAGGCGCTCCTTCAGCCAAGGGGCGGCGGAGAGATGGTCGGCATGGGCATGGGTTTCCAGGTGCCAGTCCACCGTCAAACTCTCTTGTTGCACATAGGCCAGCACTTGTTCGGCCGAGCGGGTGCTGGTGCGGCCGGACTTGGGGTCGTAGTCCAGCACGCTGTCGATCACGGCGGCGCGGTGGGTGCCCGGGCACGAGACGATGTGGGTGGCCGTGTAGGTGGCGGGGTCAAAAAAAGTCTTGATCTGAGCGGGGGCGGTCATGGGCGACTCCTTGTCACTTTACAAATTCTGCAATCATCATATAATCACTTTACGATGAATGCAACTGATGTTGATCAAGACGCCTTCGCAGCCTTGCAGGCCAAGGCGGTGGAAGTGGCCGCCTTGCTCAAGGCCCTGGCGCACCCTGACAGGCTGATGCTGCTGTGCCAGCTTTCTCAGGGCGAGCGCTGCGTGGAAAAACTGGGCGAGGCCACGGGCGTGGCACAACCCAGTCTGTCGCAGCAGTTGGGCATCTTGCGTGCGGAGGGCCTGGTGGCCACCCGCCGCGAGGGGAAGTTCATCCATTACCGCGTGGCCTCAGAAGGTGTTCAAGTGGTGCTGGAAGCACTCTATGGGCATTACTGCGGCACTCAGGTTTCTCATCAAAAGTAAGAAGGAAGAGCAAAGTGACCATAGATTGGAATGCCTTTTCGCCGTGGGCAGCGCTGGCCGGTGGGGCTCTGATTGGCTTGGCCTCGGCCATTTATCTGCTGGCCAACGGCCGCATTGCGGGCATTGCCGGGGTGGTGGGCATGGCTTGGCATGCGTTGCGCAAGGGGCAGGGTCTCAAGGGCCAGGGAGAGCGTTGGTGGTTCATTGCAGGCTTGGTGCTGGCGCCTTGGCTCTGGCAATTGGTCAAGCCACTGCCTGCCGCCCAGATGGTGGCCAGCCCCGCCTTGGTGGCCATTGCGGGCTTGCTGGTGGGCGTGGGGGTGCGCATGGGCAATGGCTGCACCAGCGGCCACGGCGTGTGCGGCTTGAGCCGCCTGTCCGTGCGCTCGCTGGCGAATGTGTTGTCCTTCATGGGCGCTGGGTTTGTGACGGTGGCGGTTTTGCGCCACGTGCTGTGAGGATTCCAACATGAAAAGTTTGTTGACAGCATTGCTCGCCGGTGTGGTGTTTGGCTTGGGTCTGATCGCCAGTGGCATGACCAACCCTGCCAAAGTGGCGGGCTTTCTCGACCTCTTTGGTGCCTGGGACCCTTCCTTAGCCCTGGTGATGGGCGGTGCCATTGGCGTGGGATTCTTTGCCTTTAGGCTGGCAGCCGGCAAAGACAAAGCCTGGAACGGCAGCCTCATTCGTCTGCCCGACACCAGCCTGATCGACAAGCGCTTGATCTTGGGCGGTGTGCTGTTTGGCACCGGCTGGGGTTTGGGGGGCTTCTGCCCCGGCCCTGGCATCGTGGCGGCTGCGGCCGGCATCCCTGAGGCCGCCATCTTTGTGGCGACCATGCTGGTGGGCATGGCGGTGTATGACCTGATCGCAGAGCGCAAACACTGAGCAGTCGGGCGCTGGCGCGCCACGCACAATCAGGCCCTCATCCCCGCAGGATCAGGGCCTTATGTTTTTGTCTGACACGCAGTTTCCGCCGTCCACCTATGCGGCCACCGCCACGCTGCCCGCACTGCGGCCCGCGTTGCAAGGCACGGCGCAGGCCGATGTGTGCATCGTGGGCGTGGGCTTCACCGGGCTCTACACCGCGCTGCGCCTGGCACAGGCGGGCCAGCGCGTGGTGGTGTTAGAGGCCTCACGTGTGGGCTGGGGCGCCTCGGGTCGCAACGGCGGGCAAATCATCCTGGGCTTCTCGTGTGACATGCCGCCGTTTGAGCGCGCCCTGGGCATGGAGGGCGCACGGCGTGTTTGGCAACTGGTGCGCGACGCGGCGGCTGAGATCCGCCACCATGTCGCCACCCACCAGATCGACTGCGAGCTGCGCGACGGTCATTTGTGGACCTCAGTGCTGCAGCGCCGCGTGGACCTGCTGCCCCACTGGCAGCAAGAGGCCGCCGAGCGCTGGGGTTATGAGCGGCTGCGCTTCATTCCCAAGGCCGAGCTGCCCCAGCATGTGGCCAGCGAACGCTATGAAGCCGGGCTGTTGGACCCAGAAGGTGGCCACCTCCACCCCCTCAAGTATGTGTTGGGCTTGGCCCGCGCGGCCGAAGCGGCAGGTGTGAGCCTGCACGACGACAGCGCGGTGCAAAGCTACAGCCTAGAGGGCGACGGCGTGCGCGTGCGCACCGCCCACGGCGAGGTGCGTGCTCACCGCCTGGTGTTGGCCTGCAATGCCTACATCCACACCCTGAACCCCGCACTGCGTGCCCGCGTGTTGCCCGTGGGCACCTACATGATCGGTACCGAGCCCTTGGGCGAAGCCCGCGCCAAAGCGCTGCTGCCCACGGGCTTGGCGGTGACGGACAACCAGTTCATCCTCGACTACTTCCGCCTCACACAAGACCACCGCCTGCTGTTTGGCGGAAAGTGCACCTACACCGGCCGCACGCCCCACAACCTGACCGATGCCATGCGGGGTGACATGCTGCGCGTCTTCCCCCAATTGGCAGATGTGAAGATCGCCCACGCCTGGGGCGGCCACATCGACATCACCGTGCCGCGCACGCCCGACTTCGGCCATGATGGCCCCGTCTATTGGGTCCAAGGCTTCTCAGGTCACGGCCTGGTGCCCACGGCGGTGGCAGGGCGGGTGTTGGCCGAGGCGATTTTGGGCCGAGGTGACGACCTGGCCTTGTTCGAGCGCATGCCCAAGCTGCGCTTCCCGGGCGGCGAGATGTTGGGTGGGCTCAGCCAAGCCGTGGGCATGGCTTACTACCGGCTGCGGGACTATCTCTGAACTCGTCCGTGCGTCTTGGGCGTCGTGTTCAAGCTGCCATGCGCGCAAAGCGCGGCTGAACCTTGCCCTCAAACTCCGCCGTCTCAAAAAACATGGCGTGCGGCCGCACCCACAAACCGCTGGCGTTATAGAGCGGCCGATACACCACCAGCGGCTCCAGCGTCTCGCTGTGCCGGGCGGCACCAATCACTTCATAGTCACCACCTTTGTAATGGCGATAGCGGCCGGTGGGCGTGTCGGGCAGGGGAGGGAGGTCGTCGGTCATGGGGGGGATGCTACTGGCTTGTTGCCTCTTGGGCTTTTGGCTTGCGGGTTCGTGGGCTTTGGGGCGGAGGACTGTCGTGCCCTGGCGCGGGGTAGGCCCCAGGGCTCATGCGAGAGTCGGTCGGCCAAGGCCGACTCCCTTGCGGTGCTCGGGCAAGCGCGTGCGCCGTCAAACTCCCTCCGCTCGCATCCGGCTCGCTGTGGTCAAACAGTGACGGCGGATTTGGTCTTGAAGCGCGCGTGACCGCGCGCCACGCCCTCGCCCTGCGCTCCTCAGCGCCTCTCAAATCGCCCTGTAGCCTGCCCCGCGACAGGGCGGGTGGTGCGCGCGTCGGATTTGGAGAACTCTGTCGGCTAGACTCAACGGAAATGGTCTGCGTGACACCCGGGGCGATTTATTCCAGAGGGGTTCGAGTTGAACTTGGAGTAGGTCTCACCCGAACCTCCGCTTATCGGTGGCTATTTGACTACCAAGAGTCCTGCACTTGACGCCAACCCAAGGATTGCGACGACCAAGGCTGCTACAGCAAGGCGCCTATCGAAACTGCTCCACCACGGCTCCGTTGCAGGAGGAGATGTCGGCGTGCCAACGTGCCGCGCAGGAACAGATTCGTGCACGTCATCGGCAAGCAGTTTCAGTCCATCCAGAGTGATCTTTGGTTCGAGATAGCAATCGCCATCGTCGGTGGAAGCATCGATAGCCTCTATGGCGCCACCACGTTGCAACGCTTTGAATTCAAGCAGATTGATGCCCGGCGTGTTGGCGTCCACATTTGTCGGCAGGGCGCCTGCGGCTGCCTTCTTGAGTATCTCGATCATGGTGCGATTCAGCATGAGCATGTCCTAGTTTTGTGCGACGCCAATTGCGTCCACGCTTCATGCTAGGGAGACAAAAAATCAATCCAGTCGCTCATTTGTGTGACAGTATGCATCTGACCGCACCTTTGATAGGAATGAGAAATTGCCTTGATGCGGGTGAAGGCGGTATGAAGCGAACAATGACTTGCGCCTCGACAGTTGCACTTTCACCCAGTGTGTTTGGCCGTTAACAGGTGCATCCTTCTATAGATGGACTACGGCAGCCCAAGCAAGCGGCCAGCAAGCCTAGCCTTGCGAGCTGAGGTTCGCTAAGCTCGTGCTCACTGCCCATCATTCGCTTGGCTGTTTCCCGTCCCGTCCGAGGACCAACCTCGCTGGCCCTGAGCTGCCACAGGCCGTGGCCCGGGGCGATTTCTGAGGTGCCGAGGCGCGCAGGGAAAGGGCGTGGCGCGCGGTCACGCGCGCTTCAAGAACAAATCCGCCGTCACTGTTTGACCACAGCGAGCCGAAGGCGAGCGGAGGGAGTTTGACGGCGCACGCCCTTGAGCGAGCACCGAGGGTAGTCGGCTTTAGCCGACCGCCGATGCATGAGCCCCGGGCTACGGCCTGTGGCAGCGCACGCGCCCACCGCCGAACGCACCCACCACCACACGCACCAACCCACGCACCAATCCACGCACCAATCCACGCGCCAGCATCTCAGTGCAGGGGCAGGCTTTACTGCACGCTCATCTGATCCACCTTAACGATCACGCTAGCGGCACCCGAGCGCAGGGCAATCAACAGTGGCAAGGCGTCAGGCGGCACTTGCTGGCTGCGGAAGGCCATGGCTTGGCTGTCGAACTGCAACCAGGCGGGCAGGGGCTGGCCATCGGGCAGCGATGCTTCCACCTGTGCTGCTGTGCGCAGCGAGTTGGCAATGGCTGGGGGCAGCAGCGCCGTGAAGCCCGAGGCCAATTGCGCGGTGGGCACTTCCACCGTCACCAAGCCTACGGTCTGCGGGCTGGCCGCCCGAACCTGCATCACGTTGACCGAAGACGGCGCGCTACCTCCATCACCCGTGGCCGCAGCCGTGGTGGCAGGGCTTGCTGGGCTCGTCGGTGTTGACGTGCCGACATCAGCGCTCAGGCGGACAGGCCCCTCAACAATCACGCCGTTGTTGACCGGCGCAGCCCCAGGTGCTCCGCCTTCGTTGAGCACCGGGCCGCTGGTCGACGGAGAGGCCGCGTTGGCAGTGGGCGACCCGACCGTGGTTTGACGCACCGTGCCACCCACGGCGCTGGTGTCCTCTACGCCGCGACCTTTGACAGAACTCAGCCCCGAGCCCCGGCTGGTGAGCCGTCCGTCGAAGACGTTGTCGGGATTCTCCAGAACGATGTCACCCAGGCCTGCGTCCAACACCGTGTCGCCGCCCACCAGCAAACGGCCAGTTTGGCGAATGCCGCCGCCATCGCTGATGGCGGTCAACTGGCCGCCGACGGTGGTGCTGCCCAAGGTCAGGGTGCCACCGCTACGCAGTGTCAGACCGGCTTTGGCATCCACCTGCCCCAGGGTCAAGGCATTGCTGTCTCTCAAAGAGATGTTGGCCCCATCGGCACTCACCGTGCCGATGAAGTCATTGCCTTCATTGGCCAAGTCAATATTGGCGGGCACAGCAGGGTTGCCACGGCTGGCCTTCAGGTCGGTGGCTCCACCGATCTTCAGGGCGGTGTTGGCGAGCTGGCGGATGTCGCCGTCCAGGCTCTGCAGGCGCAGGCCGCCTTGAACCTCCAGCGCTCCCAGCGTCACACCACCCTGGGTATCAGTGATGTTGGCATCGCCCACCACCCGCAGTCGGCCCGCGCCGCTCTGTTCAAAGTCACGCAGCACGGTCAGACCGCCATTCAGCTGAGCCTCGCCACCGCTTTGCTTCAAGGTATTGACTTGGGTGGGGCCGTTCACGGCCAGCACACCGCCCGATTGATCAAAGGTGTCCAGCTGCATGCCGCCCGCGCCAATATTGAGCGCGCCGTTCATCAGCCGCAGGCTACCGGCCTTGCCCAGCTCCTCTAAGTCAACCGGGGCGCTGCTGGCGTCATAACCGGTGAGGTCAAACTCGGCCGTCACGCCCTGCGGCAAGATGACCTTGGCCACATTGGCCCGGTCTGGCACGGCACCGCCTTCCCAGTTGGCCGGGTCAAACCAATTGCCGGTGGGGCCGCCAATCCAGCGCACTTCACCCAGCCGGGTGATGTCCGCCGTGGTGCTGGCCGTGTTGCTGGCCAGCCTGTAGTTGCCCGCATCGGCACCGCCCAAGCTCAGGTCGGTCACGGTCACGGTTTTGCCCACGCCCACGTTTTTGTCGCTGAAGCTGCCGTTGGCTGAGAGCAGGGCTACGTTGTCGCCCGCCACTTTGCCGCTGAGCACGGCTTGGCTGCTATCCAGCGTGGCTGCGGTGTTGCCGTCATAGACCTTGTTCGCCGCCGTCAGGCCGCCCACCAAGATCAGCGCGGGCGTGACTTGCCCCACCTGCCCCTCGGCTGCAGTGGGCAGTACATAGTTGGACAGCAGCGTGCCCGTCTGCGCATTGAAGTCACCTGCGCCCAGGTTGACAGACACCTGCTTGCCGCTGCCCGCATGCTTGTCCGCATAGAGGCCGGTGGTCTGCGTCACCGCAGCACCTTCGCCAGCCATCCAGCCGCTGAGCACGTAGTTCTCTTGGGCCAGTGTGGCACCCAGATTGCCGTCATAGACCTTGCCCACCTCGCCCACCAGCATGGCCGAGAGCTGCGCCGGGGTGATGCTCAGCGTGCCATTGGTGGTGGTCACGGTGTAGTTGTTCTCCAGGCCCGCCGTCACCGTGTTGAGGGCTGTGCCCGCATTGGTGCGCATGGCCCCGCTGGCGGATACGGTGCTCAAAGACGCCACCGTGTCCGTGCCCTGCAAGCCGTTCACTGTAAAGCCACTCACCGACTGGGCTTGGCCGGTGTAGGTGCCGGTGGCGCTGTTGCCGGTGACGGTGAGCGCTGCGGGGTCGATGCGACCGTTAA
>JAXHNT010000005.1:0-3741 GCA_034520165.1 Ideonella sp. | reverse complement strand
CTCCTGCTCGGGCGGCGCTATGCTTCTCTGATTCACAGCAAGGAGACCCCATGGGACACACCATCCAATTCAAGCGCCCCGACGGGCAAACCGTGCAAGGCTATCTGGCCGAACCGGCTGATGCCGCCAACGCCCCCGCCATGGTCGTCATCCAAGAGTGGTGGGGCCTGAATGCGCAGATCCAGGGCGTGGCGGATAGGCTGGCGCAGGCGGGCTACCGTGCCCTGGTGCCCGACCTCTACCGGGGCCAGGCCACGGTGGAAGCCGAAGAGGCCCACCACCTGATGAACGGCTTGAACTTTGGCGATGCCGCCAGCCAAGACATCCGCGGTGCGGTGCTATTCCTGAAGCAAGCCTCGGCCAAAGTGGGCATTACCGGCTTTTGCATGGGCGGGGCGCTGACGGTGCTGGCCCTGGGCGCCACGCCCGAGGCCGATGCGGGCGTGGTCTGGTACGGCTACCCGCCGCTGGAGTATGTGAATGCAGCGGCCATCAAGGCGCCGGTGTTGGCGCACTGGGCCGACCAAGACGCCTTCTTTGCGCCAGAGGGCGTGACGGCGCTGGGCCAGGCCTTTCAAGAGGCCGGGGTGAAACACCAGTTTCACCACTACCTGGCTCACCATGCCTTTGCCAACGAGACAGCGACAGGGGCTACGCGCTTGCCGCAAACCCAATACGACGCGGCCTGGGCACAAGTGGCATGGGACCGCACGCTGCGCTTCTTGGGCCAGCACCTAGGCTGACCACACCGCTTACTTGGCCGTTAAGTCCATCCGCAGCCCGCCGGGCTGCATCAGGGGTGCATCGGCCTCTAGCGTTTCCGAAGGGGCTGCAGCCAAGGCTTCGGCGGCGTTGCGCACTATGCGTGGGCTGATGATGACCACGGTCTCGGTCACACTGCTTACGTCTTCGGTCGACGAGAACAATTTGCCTACGCCGGGCACCTCGCGCAGCAGCGGCACACCGCTGTTGCGGCGCGTCACATTGCGCTTGATCAGCCCCCCAATGAAGATGCTCTGGCCGTCTTCGCAGATGAGCTGAGTCGTGACCTCGGTGCTCTTCTTCGAAGGAATGCCCAGGGTGATGGTGGCCGAACTGACCTCGGGGTGGATCTGCATCAGCACCCGGCCTTGCTGGTCGACCGATGGGGTGACCTTGAGGATCACGCCCGTGTCCAGGAACTGAATGCTCTCGCTGGTGACCTGGTTCGTGGTGGTGGTCACTTTGTAGCCGATTCGGTCGCCGATCACGGCCGAGGCCTGCTGGTTCTCCAGCGCCAAGAGCCTGGGCGTGGACAAGGTCTGCACCCTGCCGTTGGCCGATAAGGCGGACAAGTAGGCGTTCAGGTTGTCATTGACCAGGTTGAAGAACAAGCCTGCGGAACCCTTGTTGGCCAGACCCTGCACGCCCAGCTTCGACAAGCCTGCGCTGCCAAACACGCGCGACCAATCAACGCCGAAGGTCTCGTTCTTGTCCAGCGTGATCTCCAAGATCCGCGCTTCAATGAGGATTTGCTTGGGCTCGGCGTCGACCTCTTTGAGCAGGGCCTCGACCCGACCCATGAACTCGGGCTGGTCTTCCACCAGCAAGAGGTTGCGCTCGATCAGCGG
Source organism: Ideonella sp. (assembly GCA_034520165.1). Taxonomy (GTDB): domain Bacteria; phylum Pseudomonadota; class Gammaproteobacteria; order Burkholderiales; family Burkholderiaceae_C; genus Ideonella. Next base: position 2,131 of record JAXHNT010000005.1, on the reverse strand, counting down.
GGTGATCTTGCCGTTGCGCGAGAGGTGCTTTGAAAGCAACTCCGCCACCTGTTTGGGGTCGGAGTACTGCACCTTGAAGGAGCGCACTACGGTGCCGCCGACCACCGAGTTGGCGCCCAGGTCTTTGCGGTCGACGATGAAGTAGGTGCCATTGCGGAACTCGGCCGCATAGCCGGCCGCCTCGGCCACCGACTGAATGGCCTGTGGAATGGCCATGTCGTAGAGGTTGATGGAGACCTGGCCTTCCACCCCTTTGCTCAGCACGATGTTGAGCCGCTCTTGGCGCGAGAGCATGTCAAAGACTTCGCGCAGCGCCATGTCTTGCAGCTTGAGCGTCACGACGCCCGTCTTGGCGGGGGCTGCGCTTTCGGCCGCGCCCTTGCTGCGTGCTTTGTTGCGGGCTTCAGCCTGTGGCACCGCCAGGGCCAGCCACAGCGCAGCGGCCACCCCCCATCGCAAAGCAGGGTGGTGCGGGAGCTGAGAAAAGCGCGTGAAGATCATGGTGCAGCGGGCGTGTTCAACATGGCCGTGACATGACGGCCTTGCTTGACAAAGAGTGCCCGGTCTTCATGCACCGCTATCAGTCGATATCCCTGGACCAGACCGCCTATTTCCACCACTTGCTCGCCCACCACCACCATCGAGCGCGGGCCTGCAGCCACCAGAGCGCGCAGCTTGGGCGGGTTGTCCGCCACACTGTCGGCGGCTGGCGTGGCCGCGCGAACGCTGCCGAAGGGGTCGTGGCTGGGCCGAGTGGGCAGCGGCAGACTGGCGGGCGGGTTGGGGCTGGGCACGGCCTCCAGGCGCACGCTCAAGCTGTTGTCGGGCTCCACCTGGGCTGCCCAGCGTGTCGGCTGCAAGGGCATGTCCAGGCTGGCCAGGCTGTGCTGCACGGCCAATACGGCGGCGTAGCGGCCCTTCAAGGTCAAGCTGATACGAGGCAGGCTGTCCGCTACCTCGGTGGCCGTGAGCGCGCCTAAGGTGACGTGGTGTTGGTCGGCCGTGCGCTGCAACTGGCTGCGCCACGCCCCCAAGCGTTCGGGCTGATGGGCGGACTTCATGGCCTGCTCACTGTCTTGCAGAAGGGCCAAGGCAAGACGGGCCTCTGCGATATCGGCGCTGAGGTCCGGTGCCACCATCTGGCTTTGAGTCAGGCGCTCTGCCTGCGCCTTGCGCCAATGCTGCCACGGGCCACGCAGGCCCAGCAGCCAAACCTCTAGCAGTGCAAACAGCAGCAGGGCCGTGAGCAAGGCCCAACGGGCTTTGGGGTCGAGGCTGCTAAAGCGTTGGCTGAGTTGCTCCATCAAGGTCGTTCTCCTGATGAAGCGGCAGGCGCTGCTTGGCTGGCGACGACCACCCGCACCAGCATCTCAAAGCGCTGGCTGTTGGCGCCTGGTGCGCCTTCAGGCTTGACGCCCAGGAGTTGCACCTGCGTGACCTGTGGATGGCTCCGCAGCAACCCCACGGCCTGGCCCAGCGTGGCTTCGTCAACGGTTTGGCCTTGCAAGTTCAACCCTGCAGCCTCGCCCGAGGTGGCCTCTAGCGTCGCGGCGGTCAGGCGCAGGCCGGTGGCCGGCAAGGAGGCCAGCACCGAGGGCAGCAAGCCCACGGGCGCGACTGGGGCGCTCGTCGGTGAGGACGCTGAGGGTGCACTCGCCTGCGCGATCGAGGCCCGCAGTTCGGCCAGTTCCGTGCGCTCGGCTCGGGCCTTGTCTTGCAGCGGCTGCCATTGGGCCTTCCAGGCACGCTCTTGGGCCAGGCCGCGCTCTATCCACAGCCGCGCGCCAAGAGCGGCCAGCACCAACAGCGCCACCCCCAAGGCCCAGCTGCGCTGGCGTCGGCGCTGCGCTCGAAGCGCCCGGTAGGCGTTCGGGATCAGGTCCATCTCATGCATGGCTGCTCCACCCCCGCAAGGCCAGGCCGGTGGCTACCGCCACACTGGATATCGGCTCCAGTGCCTCGCGCTCCAAGGGACTCAGCGCCGACTCAAAAGTGGTGAAAGGGTCCATCACCTTGACGGGCAAGGACAAGCGCTTCTGCAGCAATTGGTCCACCCCCGGGTAGCGGCTGACGCTGCCGCACAGATACACCTGGTCTATGCCTTGGCCACGGCAGCAGTACGTAACCCCTT
>JAXHNT010000092.1:0-17521 GCA_034520165.1 Ideonella sp. | reverse complement strand
GACATTAATCAGCAGCATGTTGTGGTTTGTGTTGGCTTTTCCATTAATGGCTTTTATACACGACACTTACTTCTACTGGATGCAACCGGCTCATGCATCATATCCATCGGGTTTTTAAACTTGTTCATCTTGTCCATCACAAATCACCAACCCCAGTCCGTTTGCGGCCTATAGTTTTTCTCATCCGTTTGAAGCAATAGTAGAAGCCGGGACAGTTTTTGGTGTTTGTTTTTACCATGCCGTTCACCTGCTTCTATCTTTATTCTTTTTCATTCATGATTATAGCCTGCCCGTTGTGGGTCGTGCCGCAACACCAGGCTGAGAAACTTGCTGGTGGATACAAGGGAATTTTTTTGAGACATCATGATTTCCTTCTTCTTATGGGGGAGGCTGAGGCAACTCAAAGGTAAAGGGGCCTCCCAGAAAACCCGTTACCGCCCATCTTTACTTAGTTGTGTATGTGAACTATCATGAGTTCATTGACAAAACTAAGTCAAGCGGAACCACGCATCATGCAAAACATCACCGTTTCTCAAGGCGACATCACACGCTTGCATGTCGACGCCGTTGTCAATGCGGCCAACAGCCGCTTGCTGGGCGGCGGCGGTGTTGATGGGTCCATTCACCGAGCCGCAGGGCCAGAACTTCTGGAAGCCTGCCGCAAGCTGCACGGCTGCCGCACCGGAGAGGCCAAGATCACACCGGGATTCCGGCTTCCCGCAAAGCACATCATCCACACCGTGGGCCCAGTTTGGCGCGGCGGCAACGCTGGCGAGATGGCCTTGCTAGCCAGTTGCTACACGGCGTGCCTGACCTTGGCGGAACAGCACCAATTGGAAAGCGTGGCCTTCCCATGCATCAGCACCGGGTCCTACGGCTTTCCCCCTCAATTGGCCTGCGAGATCGCAGTCGCCACGGTCAAGGCTTGGCAAACTCATTGCCCACAGAGGGTTGTGTTTTGTTGCTACACCCCAGCTGATAGCAAGCTGTACGAGCACGCGCTATCAATAGGAGGGCCTGTCGAATGAGCATCACACTTGAAGAGCGATACCTCGGCTGCTTCCTGGGCTTGGCCTGCGGAGATGCCGTGGGAACCACCGTTGAGTTCAGCCCTCGGGGAAGCTTTTCGCCGGTGCAAGATATGGTCGGCGGCGGACCATTTGGCCTAAAGCCGGGACAGTGGACCGACGATACGGCCATGGCCATATGCTTGGTTCAAAGCATGTTGCACTGCGATGCCTTCAACCCCGTCGATCAGATGAATCGCTATGTGAACTGGTGGCGCTGGGGATACCCCAGCCCAACTGGCGAGTGCTTCGACATAGGCATGACCGTTCAGTCCGCGTTGTCCAGGTATTTGGTCAACGGCGATCCCATGGCGGGCTCTGCTGATCCTCGCAGTGCTGGAAACGGATCAATGATGCGCTTGGCACCCGTCGTGCTCCATTACTTTGGCGAGCCTACGGCTGTGATCCACTACGCGCGAGAAAGCTCGCGAACAACCCACGCCGCTTTAGAGGCTCTGGACTGTTGTGAGGTGTTAGCCCTTGTTTTGATGCGAGCGCTTCAAGGTGTGGATCTGGAAGCCGGGCTGCTGGCTCTTCCTTGCCGGAGCGACCTTTGTGGCTCCGTAAGACAGTTAGCCGAACAGAGTTACCTGACTAAATGCGCGGATCAAATCCATGGGTCTGGCTACTGCGTGGAGTCTTTAGAAGCAGCCCTGTGGTGCATCGCGACGACCACCAGCTTCAAGGAGGCCGTTCTCAAGGCTGCGAATCTGGGCGATGACGCCGACACCACAGCAGCCATTGCCGGCCAGATTGCAGGGGCGCTGTACGGCGTGCAGGACATTCCTCAACATTGGATTGACCAACTTTACATGGTGGAAGATTTGTCGGCGATGGCCCGTGGCCTACTTCAGCAAGCCACAACTTCCTCCGGAAGTTAGACCCACCGCAACGCCCCCGCCACGCCACCCGCCCCCAGCAACCACAGCAAATGCACCTGCGTGCGCCAGACCAGCAGTAGGCTCAGCAGGGCCAGCGCCGCCAGTTTGAGGTCCGCCCAGACGCCAGCGCTTTGGCCCACCAGCCAGGCGGTGGACAGCATGACCCCCACCACGATGGGCGCCATGCCTTTTTGAAAGGCTTGCACCGCCAGACGTTCGCGATGGCGCTGCACCCAGCGGCTGGCGGCATAGGTGAGCACGGTGCTGGGGGCCATCACCCCCACCAAGGCCACCAACATGCCCAAGGTGGCCATGGCGCTGTGCAGCAAAGGGCCTGAGGCGGCGGGTACCGAGGCCCAGCCCACTTGCCAGCCGAGCACAGCGATGAACAAGACATTGGGCCCAGGGGCGGCCTGCGCCAAGGTGATGGCCGCACCAAACTGCACATCGCTGATCCAGCGGTGTTCAGCCACCAAGTAACGATGGAGTTCCGGGGCCAGGGTCATGGCCCCGCCTACGGCCAACACCGAGAGGGAGAGCTGAAAGCCCAGCCATTGCAGCCAATCTGCCGCACTCATGGGCTGCCTCGCTTCAGGCGCCAGCCCGTCCACAGGCAGGCCAGCCCGCCCAAGCCCAGCACACAGGCCATCAAAGGCACCCGCCACCAGGCGATGGCCAGCAAGGCCGTTGCGGCCACGGCCGCACACCACAGCGGGCCCATGGGGTGGGTGAGCAGGGGCTTGGCCAGTTTGAGGCAGGCACCAGCGATCAGGCCCACCACCACAGCCATCATGCCGCGCAGCGCGCCAGCCACCGGCGCCCAATTGGCCCAGTGCTGATACGCCAACAGCAGTCCCAAAAGCAGAAGCAGCGGAAAGCTCAACAGGCCCAGCAGCGCCGCAGCCGCACCACGCCAGCCACAGCAGCGCCCGCCAAACACCACGGCCAGATTGCACACATTGGGACCAGGCAGCACCTGTGCCAAGGCCCAGTCCTCCAGAAACTCGTCGGGGGTGAGCCACCCGCGCCGCTCGACCAGCTCTCGCTGGGCCACGGTCAAGACCCCGCCAAAGCCTTGCAAGGCCATCCAGGAAAAGGCCCAGAACAAGGGGGCTGGGCTGTGCGGGAGGGATCTGTTCGGGGTGCTCATGGGAGCCGCCGATGGTAGCGGCTGAATGACTATAGGGCAGGGGCCGTCCGCTGCGCGGCGTTCATCCCGCGTGTTTGCCGTTCATGCCGCTGCCATGGCGTCTCGTCGCGGGCCCATAGCGACGGTGCTTTGGGCTCTCTACAGTTCAATCCATCGACACCGTAGACACCGCCTGAAAGGACCCATCATGAACGCACAGCCCCTCTTCATCAGCACCCTGTCCGCTCGCGTCCCGGCCTTCATGGGCGCCAGCCTGCTGTCGCTGGCTGTGCTGGCTAGCATTGACGCGATGGCCGCGCATGACTACGCCGCAGCGGTAGCTGCACACACTGGCAGCGCAGCCCCTTGGCAAGTCGCCGACACGCAGACGGTGGTCATCACCGCCAAGCGTTTGTCGTCGATCTAAGGCCCGCGAAGCGCTGAGTGTTCCCCACGGCCTGGGCCGGTGGGGCACACGCCAAGAGGCATGTCGGTATGATCCCCAGCACCAACACTGCCGTCGACACGCCATGCCCCACACCATCACGCTGCACCGTGTGCTTAAAGCACCGGCTGAGCGCGTTTACCGCGCCTTTTTGGATGCCGATGCCTTGGCCAAGTGGATGGCCCCGAATGGCTTCACCGCCAAAGTGAATCACTTGGAAGCGCGTGTTGGCGGGGGCTTTCGGATGGCCTTCACCAATTTCAGCAGCGGCCACAGCCATGCTTTCGGTGGGACTTACTTGGAACTGGTGCCCTACGAGCGCCTGCGCTACACCGACCAGTTTGAAGACCCCAGCCTGCCCGGCACCATTGAAGTCACCATCGCCTTGAAGGCCGTGTCGCTCGGGACCGAACTGAGGATCGAGCAAGCCGGCATTCCGGATGTCATCCCGGCCGAGGCTTGCTACGTGGGCTGGCAAGAGTCTTTGCTGCTGCTGGGCAAATTGGTTGAAACGCAAGTCGAGTGAACCCGCTATGAGTGACAACACCACTTACACCCCGCCCGCTATCTGGACTTGGCAGCAGCCCAACGGTGGCACCTTTGCCAGCATCAACCGCCCCATCAGCGGCGCTACGCACGAGCAAGCCCTACCTGTGGGCCGCCACCCCTTGCAGCTCTACTCCTTGGGCACGCCCAATGGCGTCAAGGTCACCATCATGCTGGAGGAGCTGCTGGCCCTGGGCCACAGCGGCGCTGAGTACGACGCGTGGCTGATTCGCATTCACCAAGGCGAGCAGTTTGGCAGCGGCTTTGTCAAGGCCAACCCCAACTCCAAGATCCCGGCCTTGGTGGACCACAGCGGTGCCACGCCACAGCGGGTGTTTGAGTCGGGCGCCATCCTCATGTACCTGGCCGAGAAGTTCGGTGCCTTCATCCCCGCCGAGCCCGCGGCACGCACCGCCTGCTTGTCGTGGCTGTTTTGGCAGATGGGCAGCGCGCCGTTTTTGGGCGGTGGCTTCGGGCATTTCTATGCCTACGCGCCGGTCAAGATCGAGTACGCCATTGACCGCTACGCGATGGAAGTCAAGCGCCAATTGGATGTGCTGGACAAGCACCTGGCCCAACACACCTACCTGGCGGGCGAGGACTACAGCATTGCCGACATGGCCACCTGGCCCTGGTACGGTGCCATGGTCAAGGGCGTGCTCTACAACGCCGGGGAGTTCCTGCAGGTGCAGGAATACACCCACGTTCGCCGCTGGGCAGAATTGATCGCCCAGCGCCCCGCCGTGCAACGTGGCCGCATGGTCAACCGCACCTTTGGTGAACTCAGCAGCCAACTGCATGAACGCCACGACGCCAGCGATTTCGACACTCGCACCCAAGACAAACTGCAGGCCGCGCAGCCATGATCACGCTGTACGACTGCGCCACCGCGCCCAGCCCGCGCCGGGCTCGCATCTTTTTGGCCGAAAAAGGGGTAGCCCATGAAACCGTTCAGATCGACCTGCGGCAGGGCGAGCAACTGGGCGAGGCCTACCGCGCCATCAACCCCCAATGCACCGTGCCCGCGCTGCGCACCGACGAAGGCCTGCTGCTGACCGACAACGCCGCCATCGCCGTCTACCTGGAAGCTCGCTTTCCCGAGCCCCCGCTGATGGGCCGCAGCCCCGCCGACAAGGCCGAGATTGCCAGCTGGCACTGGCGCGCTGAGTTTGAAGGCCTGATGGCGATTGCCGAGGCCCTGCGCAACAGCAGCCCCGCCATGGCCCACCGCGCCCTGCCCGGGCCGGTGAACTACGAGCAGATCCCCGCCTTGGCCGAGCGTGGCCTGGGTCGTCTACAGCAGTTCTTCAGCAACCTGAACGCCCAGCTCGACGGGCGCCAGTTTGTGGCCGCCGAGCAATTCAGCATCGCCGACATCACCGCTTTGGTGGCGGTGGACTTTGCACGGGTGGTCAAGGTCAAGCCGGATGCCGAACAACACCCGCATCTGCTGCGCTGGCGCAGCGAGCTGGGCCAGCGGCCGTCCATGAGCTTGTAAGAGGGCTCTATCATCGGCGCCCCGCTGGGCAGTGCTTGGCGCCCGCCATTGATTGCTGCCCCATCGTCCCATGCACGCCCTGCTCGCCACCATCGCCGCCCTGCCCTTGCCCACCGAGGCCTGCCGCGTCTTTCATGGGCGCGGCGGCTTGCACGAAGGTTGCGAGCAATGGTCGCTGGACTTCTATCCGCCCGTCTGGCTGCTGACCAGCTTTGCGCCGGTCACCGACGAGGAATTGGCCCAAGTGGGCGAGGCGCTAGCGACTCGCTGGGCCGAGCTGACGCCTGGTCAGCCTTTGAACTGGGTCTTTCAACACCGAGATGAGTACCGCCCCTACAACTGCCTGATGGCGGGCGGCGTGCCCACACCCCACATCGTGAGCGAACACGGCGCACGCTATGAGGTGCACCTGCTGCGCGGGCAAAACCACGGTCTCTTCCTCGACATGGCGGCTGGCCGGCAATGGGTGCAGCGCTGGGCCCAGGCCCACCCGCGCGGCCGGGTGCTGAACTTGTTTGCCTACACCTGCGCCTTCTCGGTGGTGGCACGGCTGGCGGGTGCAGGCTCGGTGTTGAACTTTGACATGGCCAAAGGGCCGCTGGCCCAGGGCCAACGCAACCATGAGCTCAACGGCGTGCAAGAGGGCACGGCCTTCATGCCGCACGACATCTTCAGCTCCTGGGGAAAGATCACCCGGCGCGGCCCGTATGACTTGGTGATTGCGGACCCGCCCAGCTACCAGAAGGGCAGCTTCGTGGCCACCAAGGACTATGCGCGCCTGGTGCGCCGCCTACCCGACCTGATCGCCCCCGGCGGCCACGCCTTGCTGGCCTTGAATGCGCCGGAATTAGGGCCGCAGTTTTTGCTGGACCTCGTTCAGCAAGAGGCCCCCATGTTCACCCTGGTGGAGCGGGTGGCCAACCCGCCTTCGTTCGCCGATGTGGATGAAGACCGCGCCTTGAAGGTGCTGGTCTTTCAGCGGCAGGCTCAAGGCGCTGCGGCCACCTCAGCCGCCTGAGTGCGGAGGGCGGTCATCGCTTCGGCGGCAATGTCCAGTGCGCGCAGTCGCAGCGTTGTGTCATAGACATCACACACCAGCATCAGCTCATCGGCACCGGTGGCCTGCAAAAGCGTGGCAAAGCCTTGGCGCACGGTGTCTGGGCTCCCAATAACGGCTGCACCCAAGAAGTCCGCAATGGCGGCTCGCTCAGGCGGGCTGAGCTGGGCCACATAGTCCGCCACCGGTGGGCCTAGGCGGCGGCGGTCATTGCGCAAGATGCCCAGCACCCGTTGATAAACCTATTTTCCTCAGTTACCCCGATGCCAACGCGATCAAGCCGGGGTTGGGTTTGGGCTGGCAGGCCAGGATTTTCTCGACGATGTAGCGCACCAGCGCAAACCAGCATTGCGGTTTGTCTAACTGCGGCGCGGTCGCCCGAACATGGCTCAAACCCGCGCGGACATTGACGATCAGCCGCTTGATCTGTGCGGCCGCTTCGTGCGTGACGCTCAGCAAGACTTTCTTCTGCCCGGCATGGCTGGTCAGCTTGCCCACCGCGCTGAGCAGCTTGGGGCGGCTTGTGATGGCCTCCAGGCGCGTCTTCGGATGCGCCAGCCGCACGTACCAGCTCCACCAGTTGTAGACCAGCGCCACGGCCCGCGCGCTCAGCGCGCAGCGCTCGATGTCGTGCGTGCTGTAGCCGCCCCAGCCCCACTGGTTCTTGATCTCGTCGAAGCCGTTTTCACAGTCGGCCCGGTCGCGGTAAAGCTGCCCGATGTTTTGCAACTCGTAGTGCGCGTTGCACACCAGCACGGCGTACTCCCAGCTCTTGACGGGTTCGTTCTCGTCGATGAAGTGCAGCTCGGCCTGCGCCGCGTCTTTGCCCTTGCCACGCCCGCAGCGCTTGACCCCGCCCTTGACCTCACCCTGGACCTCGACGATGAGGTTGAGCTTGCGCACTCGGCGCATCACGATGACGCGTCGCGATTGCGTCCATCCCGTCAGCCGCAACACGTCTTCGCACGCCTCCCAGCCTTGGCCTACGCCGGCCCAATCCCGCCGTGTCCATTGGCGCTTGATCAGCGTCTTCACGCCCGGGCTCTGGCGCAGCTTGAACAGGTAGGGCTGGCCAATGGCCTCCAGTGCGCTCATCTCGCCCTCGCTGCCAAACGCGCAGTCGCCCCGAACCAGCTTTGGGCGCGAGGCCGCTGGCATGTCTTCGAGCAAGGCCATCAGACCCGGCCGCGCGTGCACCGGGCTGTGCCGGTTGCCGCTGTCGAGCTGCGCGTCCAGCACCAGGCGCAGGTTGCCGATCCAGTAGGTGTGGATGGCGTGGCTGGGGCGCCCAGGCTTGTGCGGGTTGTAGCTGACCACGGCCCCGTCTTGCTTGCCGTACAGCACCTTGATGGTGGTGTCGCAGTCCAGTATCCACGGCGTGGCCGTGGCCAGCGCGATGCTGTGCTTGAGCTGAGCCTGCATCCACTGCGTAGAGCGTGCCAATTGGGCTTGTTGCGCTGCGCGCTGCTCGGGCGTGTGCTCGTCATCGGGTGCCGGGGCGATGGCGCTCAGCGCTCGACGCAGGCTGTCGTCGCCGATGATCTTGTTCATGCCCAGGATGCTGGGCGCCACCCCGTCACCGCGCAGCGCGCCCACATGCGCGTAGCGGCAATGCCCGTCCAGGATCGACAACATCCATGTGCCCAGCACGTCCACCAGCGCCGGCGCATTGGGGCTGGTGTAGCTCAGTGGGCAGCTCTTGAGCCAGGCCTCGAACAAACCGCTGGTCTCCAGGTATTCGGCAAAGAAGGTCAGTTGGCCCAAGGCCGTTGCACGGCCGCGCTCGTCCCAGCGCACCGAGAACACCCCACCTGGGGTCTGCACGCGCATGGCATCGTCGCCCGCTTCGGGCGCGGTGTTGATGGCCTCTTGACTCGCCGCAGCCACCGGCTTGACCGCCATCCGCGTCGCCAACTTGCGCTCACCCATCAGGTGCCTCCTGTCTTCGCTACGAAACCCGCGCCCAGTCTAGGTTCGCGGGGCGTTCAGGCAGGTCAACTGAGGAAAATAGGATAAATGCTGCTGGCCAGGAACTGCGCTTCCTCGTCCGTGGGAGCGGCCACCAGCGGCACGCCAATCACCACATAAGGCTTGGCCAGCGTGGGCGAAGGCTTGAATGCGCTGCGGTAGACCTCCAAAGCCTGCATCAGCATGCGCGGTGCAAAGTGCGAGGCAAAGGCATAGGGCAGACCGCGCTCGGCCGCCAGCTGCGCGGAAAACAAGCTGGAGCCCAGCAGCCAGATCGGCACCTCGGTACCGGCCCCGGGCATGGCCACCACGCGCTGGCCCGGCTGCGCAGGGGCGAGAAACTGCTGCAAGGCCTGCACCTCGCGCGGAAAGTCTTCTTCCGTCTCGGGCTTATCACGGCGCAAGGCGCGCATGGTCTCGCGGTCGGTACCGGGCGCACGGCCCAAGCCCAGGTCGATGCGGTCCGGGTACAACTCGGCCAAGGTGCCAAAGGCCTCCGCCACCACCAGTGGCGCGTGGTTGGGCAGCATCACCCCGCCCGAGCCCACGCGCATGCGCTGAGTGGCCCCCGCAATATGGCCCACCAAAACAGCAGTGGCGGAGCTGGCAATGCCCGCCATATTGTGGTGCTCGGCCAGCCAATAGCGGGTGAAGCCGAGGGCCTCCACATGCTGGGCCGTGCGGCGCGCCACGGCCAGGGCCTCGGCCACGGTGCTGCCCTCGCGGACAGCGACCAAATCCAACATCGAGAGGGGAACGGAGCGAACGGGTTTCATGGCGGCATGATGCCTGCAAACCGCTCGCCCTGCGGGTGGCGCGGAGAGCAAGCGTACGCGCTATGCGGCCATGCAGATCGCAGGCAGAGCTGCCAAAGCGGCACCCAAGATACCCAGGCCTTGCTCGATCTCGTCGGCCGTGCTGTTGAGCCGGGGCATGAAGCGCAAGCAGTGCGGCCGCGCCGCGTTGACCAGCAGGCCACGCTCGCGGCAGGCCTGCACCAGGGCTGCCGCGCCGTCGTGGCCCAGCTCCAGCGCCCACAGCAAGCCCGCCCCACGGACCTCGCCCAGGCCGTGGGTGGCGGACAGCGCCTCCAAACCCAGACACAACTGCTGGCCCCGCGCCTGCACCTGGGCCAAGAAGTCGGGCTGGCTGATCTGGCCCAACACCGCCAAGCTGACCGCACACATCAGCGGGTTGCCTGCATAGGTGCCACCTTGGTCGCCATGCTCAAACACGCTGCAATGGGCTTGGTCCAAAACGGCGGAGATGGGCACGCCGCCGCCCAAGCCCTTGCCCAAAGTCAGGATGTCGGGCCGCACGCCAAAGTGCTGAAAGCCGAACAGCTCGCCCAAGCGGCCGCAGCCGGTCTGCACCTCGTCAAAGATCAGCAGCAAGCCTTGCTCGTCACACAGGGCACGCAGGGCTTGTAAAAAGGCTGGCGTGGCAGGCCGCACCCCCGCCTCGCCCTGCACCGGCTCCAGCATGATGGCCACCGTGCGTTCGCTTATCAGGGCCTTCACGCTCGCCAAGTCATTCAGCCGCGCTTTGGCAAAGCCCTCCATGCGCGGCGCAAACATCTGGTCCCACCCGGGCTTGCCGCTGGCCGCCATCGTTGCCAAGTTGCGCCCATGAAAGCCGTTCTCAAACGTGATGATCTCGTGCGCCCCCGCTCGATGCAGCCGCCCCCACTTGCGCGCCAGCTTGATCGCCCCTTCGTTCGCCTCTGCCCCCGTGCTGCCAAAGAAGACCTGACTCATCCCACTCAGCCCACACAGCTTCTGCGCCAGTTGCAGCGCGGGCAGGTTGTAGAGCGCGGGGCTGGGCGTCAGCAGCAAGCTGCTTTGCGCCTGCAAGGCCTGGCTGATGACGGGCGGGCAGTGGCCCAGCGCATTCACCGCCCATCCTTGCAGCCAATCCAGGTAGCGCTGGCCTGCCGCATCCCACAGCCATGCGCCCTTGCCGCGCACAAAGACCTGCTCGGGGCGGTCTGTGACGGGCATCAAGGTGTGGACATTCAAGGTCGTGGAGGGGATGGGGGGCTTAGGGCAAGTCATGATGAGCCTTTCAAAAGTGGCGAGACAAAGAAAAAGGCCACGGGGGTGAACCGTGGCCTTTGGGGGGAGAAGGTGGAGTCTGGGGCTTAGATCGACTTCGGCTTTCTCTCACGCGCAGCGCACGGCAGCGAGCAACGGGCTCGTGCAGCTCGCGCAGCTCGCGCTTGGGCAGCGCTGGTGGAGGAGAAGGCGATCAAAGACATGACTCCGATCTTAAGCCATGTGCGAATCGAACCGTGGTGGCGACGCTGCAGCAACCTGCAAACCGACATTCGTCTGCTGCTTCACAACCATTGCCACAGGCGCACCCAAGGCGTGTGACGCCGCAGCAACTGTCGACGCAGCTCACCAAGGGCAGCATGGGCCTGTGCTGTCGCAGGCCCCTGCAGGATGCTATGTCTGAAGCGGACCACAGATGGACCATCGCAGCGACGCCGCGCGGCCTCAAGAAAGTGTCGCAGGCCCTGAAGCACATCGTGCATCCAACTGTCCGGTGTCCACTCGTGCGTGCGATCAAGCAGGTTAGAAAGCTCTTCCAAATGGCCATCAGGAGCCAGCAGCAGCAATTGCCAAAGGCGAGCGTCTTCGTAGTATGGAGCCCTTGCCAGCATGGCCTCAACCACCTGACGGAGCTGCTCCCAGGACCGCAATACCACCAAGCTGCCCGCCAGATTGGCTCCTCGTCGTTTAGTGTGGATCCCAACACCGACAATTCCGACTTTCTGGCCTGCCTGAGCGTCCAGTGATGCACCTCCAAAGTGCCACGCAGTGTGCCAGTCAAGCGCTGTTTTGAAGTTGAGCCGTTATGAGTATTGAAGTCGAAGCCTTGTTCACCAGTGCGCTTGGATTGCAGCGCCCTTGGGTGGTGGAGAGTGTCAAGCTTGATACTGCAAAGAGGCGCATTGACTTCTGAGGTCAGCTGCCAAGATGCCAAGCTGGTTTGCCCGCACTGTGGCGCGGCTGATCAGATGGTGCATGACCGACTGCGCCGATCCTGGCGACACCTGGACTTCTTCCAATTCGAGGCCTGGATGCATGCTGATGTGCCACGCGTGGCCTGTACGGCGTGCGGCAAAACGACGCAAACTCCGGTGCCGTGGGCGCGTGAAGGGAGCGGCTTCACGCTCTTGTTTGAAGCGCTAGGCTTGACGCTTTGCCAAGGCCTGCAGGTGCGCCAGGCCGCGCACATGCTGCGGGTGCAAGACAAGCAACTCTGGCGCCGCATTGAGCACTACGTCAGCAAGGCGCGTCACCTGCAAGACATGAGCCAAGTCAAGCTTGTGGGCATCGATGAAACGAGCCTGCGCAAGGGCCACGAGTACATCACCGTGGTGCATGATTTGGATGAAATGCGCTTGCTCTTCGCCACCTCTGGCAAAAGACCATAAGACGTTGCAAGCCTTCGCGCAGGACCTGCAAGCCCATGGCGGTGAGCCCACCGCGATTGCACATGCCTGCATGGACATGAGTGCAGCCTATGCCAAGGGCGCGGCGTTGTATCTGCCCAATGCCAAAATCAGTTATGACCGCTTCCACGTGGTGGCGCTGGCCAATGAGGCGATGGACGAAGTGCGCAGCGCGGAGTGGAAAACTGAAAGCGCAAAGGTGCGCGAGGCCTTGGGCGAGATGGATGCCAAAGAGCGCAAAACTCTGCTGTGGGCGACAAGGCGCAACCCGTCGAGTTGGAGTGCGAACGCAGATCAGCGCCATGCACTGGCTGCAACGAGCCAACCTAAAAACCACGCGGGCTTGGCGCTTGAAGATGGCCCTGCGTGCGGTGTTTGCCAGCGCCCGAACACACAACCAAGCCGAGCAAGCCAGCATGGATCTCAAGGCCTGGATCTCGTGGGCAAGGCGCAGCCGCTTGGTGGCCTTCAAACGCCTTGGCAAAACGCTCAAGACTCACTTTGATGCCGTGGTGCGCGGCATGCTGGATCACCGCAGCAACGCCTTCGTTGAAGCGATGAATGGCTTGTTGCAACAGGCAAAAAAGGGCAGCCCGAGGGGTCCGCACTGCCGCCTGCTTTATCAACATCGCCTACCTGCGCATGGGCAAGCTGACGCATCTGCCGGTCTCACCATTCGCGCCTGCCGCATCACGCCAATCCTAGCTATCCGGGCCTCAGAGATGACTTGTCTGATTCCACACTAAACGACGAGGAGCCGCCAGATTGGACAGTGCGAATAAGGGCGGGCGATCTCGAACACGCCAGTCTCTGAGCCAATGCACCAAAACACGGTGCCTATTCAGGCTAATCAATGCATAAGACACCTCGCCCCAGACCTGCGCGTCCGCCCTCAGGGATGGCTCGAAGTGACGAATGAACAAGCGCAACTGTAGCCTCGCAAGGCGGCTGACCATCCAGCGCATCACGGCGATGGGGACATACGGGCCCGGCGCCTTGGCCTGCATGCGCCAGCCAGCGATCACCGTTGAAAAGTAGGCCCCATTGCGCTCGTGCTCCAGCCAGTCCAAAGCGGACCCCAATGGACCCAACCCCTTCTCCAAGCCTTGCCGCTGAAGCGCCGCCATGCGGGGCCAAACCTTGGACTTGCGGCAAATCTCTAAGGTGGCTCTGCACCGATCGATCTCAAATGACTCAACGCCGAGAAGACGCTCAAACCAATTCAGGGCCCGGTCGGCTTGACGTGCAGCCAAAGCGGTTTCTATGCCCTCGCATGCCGTGGTGACATCGGGCAAGTGCTCCCACAACACTTGCAGTGCGGGCTCCGCCTCGTCAGGTGCGCCTGATTTTGCTTTTGCTGCTTGCACCAATTGCCGAAGCTCGCCGAAGAAGCAGAGCCGTCCACGTTGACAACTCTCCGTCGCCCGCTTCAAGACCACCAAAGCGGGTGCAGGACGACCACACTTGAGCAGGGCATGGCCCGCGTAAGCATGTGAACGTGCCTCTTGAGGGGCCAAGCGCATGAGCAGTTCAGCCTGCTCAAGATAGTCGGTATGCCGATCATGCGCATCCAGCCAATCCGCCAGCAAAACACAGATAGCTAGGTCATGCGGCGCTTCACTTTGCAGTGCGCGCAAGCTGTTGATGGCTTGGTCGTGATGCCCACGTGTCCACGCCAATTTCGCAGACCAGGTGCGCAAACCTATTGGTGCGGGGGCGGGCCAAGGAAGGGCCTCGAGAAGGCTCTCAATGTCATCCAATCGGCCTAAGGTCTGCAAGCGCTCAAAGCGCGCCTGCCAGGCGGCCTCGTTGCGCGGTTGCAGCTCCAGTGCTCGTTCGGCCGCTTGCAAGGCCTTTGAAACATCGCGTTCCTGCTGAGCGCACACCAGCCACACGGCGGGATCTCCAGGTCGAGCGCTCATGACTGCCTGCATCGTTTCGTCGAAGGAGGTCGGATCTTCGGCGCGGTCACTGAGCGTGGCAGCGATCCGCCAGACCCAGGTCGCTGTGGGATCAAGGCACAAGGACCGTCGAACCTCAACCAAGGCCTCATCGTTGCGCTGCTGTTGAAGATAGACCCAGCCCAACAAGCCCATCAGGTCAGCATCAGACCAAGCCTCACGCGTCTGCAGTGCTCGCTTCAGTACCCCTTCGGCTGAGGACAGGTCTCGCCCCCATCCATGCAGCAGATCGACCTGCAATCGCACGGCTCGGTTCCACCCCGGTGAGAGCTCAAGCGCTTTGGCGACACTGGCTTTGGCATCCTCGATTCGACCGAGCAGGCGCAATGACTCAGCCACCTCCTGATGCATTCTGGGCAAAGCCGGAAAGCGCTTTGCCGCTTCGCTCAGCATGGATAAGCTTTGCTCGAGCTGTTGCATGTGCTGCAGCTGTAGTGACACCGCCATGGGTGCCTGCCACAGCGTCGACCATCGTTGCTGCAACTCCATCAGCAAGTCCAAAACCTCCTGAGGTGACCATCCTCGGTGCGCTTCGGCTTGGAACAGCAGCAATCCATCTCCCAGCAGGGGCTGCCGGCGCAACTCAGAGGCGATGAAATCTGCTGCAGCGCGTGCCTGTGCTGCATCAGGGGCGTCCAACAAACTCTGGACGGGATTGGCGAATTCAGCATCCCTCGAAATGGCGGCCTGGAGATGCGGCACGGCCGCCTCGTAACCACTCTTGCGGCGATGGCAATACGCTAGAACATGGTGGCTGACAGCCTGGTGCGGCGCAAGGTCGAGTGCGCGCTCTGCTAACGCAACGGCCTCGTCCAGACGATTCTGCCGAGCAGCTTGAACGGCTCGCTCACGTTGCAACCATGGCACAGCAGGATAAAGCGCCTGCATATGGGCCAACTGCGCATTGATCTGCTCAGGCCAGTCCGGAAGGGCCTCGTAGAGCAAGCTCTGCAGGCCCCAATGTGCCGGGTGGGCTTCAGCCAATGGCCGCCAGCGCCGCAAAGCTTCCACATCGCCCTGTTGCCGCCTCAGCAGTCTCAGGAGCAAGCGATGCAGCGAGAGGTTGAATGGTTCCTGATCGACCGCTTCGCGAACCTTTGTCAAGGCCTCATCAAGCTCCCCTTGCGCTTCATGCAACAGTGCCTGGAGTCGTAGCAAGGCTGGAGCCTTGGCTTTTGTGCAAGCACTCAGCAACTGGGTGGCTTTAGCATGTTGCCCAGCATAAAGCGCCCTCTCGGCGATGCTTAAGCGCAGTGCGTCGTCCTCGGGACGTCGCTGCAAAGCAGCCTGCAGAACCGCGTCGGCCTCGTGGTCCAGTTGCAATGCGTCCAAGCCTTCGCTCAGTGTCAGGGCCGGCGCACCAGAACGATCACCCCAGGTGGCGTTGCGCTCCTTCAACCAGTGCAAGCCTCGTTCACTTTGCCCAGCGATGCGGCAGACTCGAGCATAGGTCGCTGCGGCCCACTCTTCCGTGGGCAGCAAAGTGCTGGCCCATTGGAAGGGCTCTAGGGACGCCAGTGCTCCTGACTGCTCCCAAGTCAACTCGGCCCACTCGTACCAAGCTCGACCACCACCCCGATCTCGCCAAAGGCATCTGCGGACCAAAAATTCAGCCATGGATCGGCGATCTGCATTTAGGCGCATGCGGCCAGCCCAGCGCAACAACAGCGCTGTGTCCGGTGCCTCGCGCTTGGCCAGTTCTTCCAGCCAAGTGTCTGCCGCCAATTGGCCCTGAACTTCTTGAAGACTTTGGAGGCGACTTAACTGCAGAGAGGTATCTTCCGGATACCGCCGCAGCAACTGCTCCGTCGCCTTCAAAATCGAGGGCTCATCGCCATCGTAGATCGCCACATAACGTCTGGCTCGCCAGGTGGTGTCGCTGTCTGGCGCGAGTTGTTCCAATGTGCCAAGCGCCGCCAGAGCTGCCGATCGATCGTGTCGCTGCTGAGCATCCAGTACTGCATGGCCCAAATCCCACAGTTCCGCCTCTGGCAGGACAATGCCCTCTAAACGCCTGACTTCCTCAGGGGGCAGCATGACCATGGCGCGTGGCCCGGCGGCTTGCTGCTGGGTAAACAAGGCTTCAGCCGCATACTCAGCATGCAGGGGCAGAGAAGGGTCGCGCACCAGCAGGGTTTCACGCAGCCTGTCTACACCCACTACCGCTTGAAGGTGTCCGCCTCCCACATGCTGGGTCGCTAAGGCAAAGGGAACGCCGGCATCGATCAGCGACACTGCCGTAGCCCAATCCAGCTTGAACTCTCTGACTTCAAAGCCCTGTGACAGTGCCCAGTTGCGCTCGGAGGCCTGCGGAGTACCGTCATAACAGATGGCTTGAGCCACTTCCACATGGTCGGCTGGTCTGCCCCAGTAGGCAGCCAGCGCAGTCAAAGTGGCGGGGGCACAGGTCATCCAGTGTTGCTGCACCATCGCCAAAGGCAGAAGAACGCGTGGCGCCGCGTCGGTGAGGCCCCTCTCCTGCATATTGGCCAAACGTACGGCCAAGTTGGCGTAGAAGCCCTTACCAGGTACCGCGGCTGCCTGCTCCCGAGCCAAACCAATCTGACCGAGCTGCAACAAAGTGTCGGCCCGCCTGGCAGCCAGAGCTGCTCGCCAGCTTTTGTCCGCCAGAGGCAAGCCGCGCTCGGTTTCTTGAAGCCAATGCAAGGCTTCGTGCGGCTGCTGCCGGTCAAACACCAAGCCAAACATCTGCCAAGCCAGTGCACCGTTGCCCGTCTGAGCATGCGCTTGGGCCAAGAGACTGGCGGCTTCGTCTGGCCGCTTTAGCACTTGCAGCATCCGCGCCTTTTGCAGCAAGCCCGTGCGGTGTCCTGCGCACAAGTCCAGGGCCTGCTGGGCCGCACCAAGTGCTTGCTCGTGCCGATCCAGTCGGTCTAGTATGTAACTGCGCTCGACCCATAGCCAGGGGTCATCTGCGACCAAGTTGATCGCTTGGTCTTGCAAGGCCATCGCGGCAGTTGCATCACGCATTGCGGCGAGCCAAGTCGCCTGCAAGCTCAAGAAACCCGCTCTCTCCTGTGGGCTCTCGAATGACGAGCTCTTTGAGCGCTGGAGGCACCGCCAGAACCCAAAACTGCCCGAGTTGCCCAACACAATGCGAAGCATCGCCGTGCGCGCTTCAGCGTGTTGCGCGAAACGCCTGCCGGTGTGCAGGGTCAGTGCGTCAGCCGATCGATCACAGCCCAACTGCCGCCAGGCCCTCACCAGCACCAGAGATGCGTCTACCTCCTGCCGCCCAGCGAGTTCATCCAGCCAGGGCAACACCTGGAGAGCCTGCCCAACATCCAGCCACGCATGCAATGTATCCGTCGCGGGACATGGCCCCACTATCGTATGCTCCCCCACGTCAGCCCTCCAGGCTCGCAAAAACTTCTCTTGAATGCTGTGTCGCGCGTCTTTGGCGCGAGCATGTCCAAGTTTGCACCAAGCTTTAGCGCAGGCGTCGCAGGGGTTTCAGCAGGTCACCCCTTTGTACGAGCCAATGAGCG
>JAXHNT010000069.1:0-12714 GCA_034520165.1 Ideonella sp. | reverse complement strand
AGTTACGTATTGTTGATGTGCTGCCTGACGAGGGCTTCACGCTGGAAGGCGTGGACGAGGTGGTGGACGTGGACAGCCCACGCATGGACGCCTTGCTGCAAGCGTCCAACCACGCTGGCGTGACCCCCCGTACATCCGATGACACGGCGTGGCTGTTCTACACCAGCGGCACCACCGGGCGGCCCAAGGGTGTGATGATCACGCACCGCAACCTTCGCACCATGGCCTTGTCCTACTTTGTGGATGTGGACCCGGTGCAGGCGACCGACGCTATCGCCTACGCCGCGCCCATGTCGCATGGTGCAGGCCTCTATGCGCTGCCTCATCTTTTGGCGGGCGCCCGCCATGTGGTGCCATCCTCCGGCGGTTTTGAGGCCGCCGAGTTGTTTGCGCTGGGCCGCCAAGTTGGGCCCCTGTCGCTGTTTGCGGCACCCACCATCGTCAAGCGCCTGGTGGACTATGCCGAGGCCCAAGGCTTGGGCCCGCAAGAGGCTGCGCTCAGCTTCAAAACCATTGTCTACGGCGGCGCGCCCATGTATGCCGCCGACATTCAGCGCGCCCTGCGGGTGATGGGGCCGCGCTTTGTGCAAATCTACGGCCAAGGCGAGAGTCCCATGGTGGGCACAGCCTTGAGCCGCGCCGACCTGAGCGATAAGGCGCACCCACAGCACGCCGCCCGCTTGGCCTCGGTGGGGCGGGCTCAGTCCACGGTCAGGCTGCGGGTGGCTGACGAGAGAGGCCGGGATGTGGCGCTGGGCGAGGTGGGTGAGGTGCTGTTGGCCGGTGACAGCGTGATGGCCGGTTACTGGCAGGCCCCAGAGGCCACGGCCGCAGCCCTGCGCGACGGCTGGCTGTGGACCGGCGACATGGGCTGCTTGGACGCCTCGGGCTACCTGACGCTCAAAGACCGCAGCAAAGACCTGATCATCAGCGGCGGCTCCAACATCTACCCCCGCGAAGTGGAAGAGGTGCTGCTGCTGCACCCCGGCGTGGCCGAGGTGGCGGTGGTGGGGTCACCCGACCCCGAGTGGGGCGAGGCCGTGGTGGCCTTTGTGGTGGCCAGGCCCGGTGCGGCCGTCGACGCTGCCGCTTTGGATAGCCATGTTTTAGCCTATCTCGCGCGCTTCAAACGACCCAAGCGCTATGTGCTGGCGGAGAGCTTGCCCAAGAACGATTACGGCAAGGTGCTGAAGACCGCGCTGCGGGAGAGGTTGCAAGCCAGCAGCCCCGAGAAGGATTTGGGACAATCGCCGCCATGAAATCCCCAGAACTGCTGCTGCCCGCCGGCTCACTCGCCAAGATGCGGGCCGCCTATGACTTTGGCGCCGACGCCGTTTACGCGGGCCAACCCCGCTACTCCCTGCGCGCCCGCAACAACGAATTCCGCCTGGAGCAAATCGCCCAGGGCATTCAAGAAGCCCACGCGCGAGGCAAAAAATTCTTTGTCACCAGCAACCTGATTGCCCACAACGACAAGGTGCGCACCTATCTGCGCGACATCGAGCCCGTGATCGCGCTCAAGCCCGATGCACTGATCATGGCCGACCCCGGCCTCATCATGCAGGTGCGCGAAAAGTGGCCCGAGGTGGACATTCACCTCTCGGTGCAAGCCAACACCACCAACTGGGCCACGGTGAAGTTTTGGCAAAAGCTGGGTGTGCGCCGCATCATCCTGTCGCGCGAGCTGAGCTTGGATGAGATCGACGGCATTCGCAACGAGTGCCCCGACATGGAGTTGGAGGTCTTTGTCCACGGTGCCCTGTGCATCGCCTACTCGGGCCGCTGCTTGCTGAGCGGCTACTTCAACCGGCGCGACCCCAACCAAGGCACGTGTACCAATGCCTGCCGCTGGGAATATGGCACCCAGGCCGCCAGCGAGGATTCCGCCAGCGGCGAGGCCATCCCCGTGGCTAAGCTGGAGAGCGACTTCAACTTCGGCGAGGCGGCGGCCGAGGCCGAAAGCAGTTTCTCCACCTGCGGCAGCGGCCAACGCCACCCGGCGGCTGATCGCGTCTATTTGCTGGAAGAAAAAGGCCGCCCCGGCGAGCTGATGCCCATCATGGAAGATGAGCACGGCACCTACATCATGAACAGCAAAGACCTGCGCGCGGTGGAGCACGTGGAGCGCCTGGCCAAGATTGGCGTCGACTCCCTGAAGATCGAGGGCCGCACCAAGAGCCTGTACTACGTGGCCCGGACGGCCCAGGTTTATCGCCGCGCCGTTGACGACGCGGTGGCCGGTCGCCCCTTCAACCCCGAGTTGTTGATGGAGCTGGATGGCCTGGCCAACCGTGGCTATACCGGCGGCCTGCTAGAGCGCCGCCCCGCCAACGACTACCAGAACTACATCAGCGGCCACTCTGAGCTGCATCGCAGCCACTTTGTGGGCGAGGTGCGCAGCGTGCGCGAAGACGGCTGGGTCGAGGTCGAGACCAAGAACAAGTTCTCGGTGGGCGACCGCATTGAAGTCATCCACCCCAGCGGCAACCGCGTGGTGGAACTCAACGAGATGCGTAACCTCGACAATGAGCCGGTGCAAGTGGCCCAGGGCAGCCCGGTTCGGGTGTGGGTGCCGCTGGGCGTGCCGTCTGAAGGGGCCTTGCTGGCGCGCTTGCTTTAGGCCCACGCGCCTAGCCCAGCCTCATCCGCCCGGCGTAGCCGGTCATCTCCAGATAGCCCACGCCCAGCTGCTGGCCGCTGGGGCTGCTCAGGGCGGCCACGCCCTCCCAGTAGCGCATGCCGGTGCTCATGCGGGCGTCCACCTCTTGGGCGTCGAGCAGAGCGTTCAGCCGGAACTCTCCCGCAGGGCATTGGATCAACCATGCCACGGGGTAGTCGGCACTGCTGCCGGGGCTGCGCCACTGGCGCAGGGGCTTCATGCTCAGCTCGGTGGGCGCAAAGTTGCGCTGCACACCTTGGTGGCTTCGCCAACTGCCGCCACTCCACAGCACCGAGCCGTTTGCTCGGCGCAGGCGAAACACGGTCAGGGCGCTGCCGTCCGCGAGGTTGATGCCTGCCCAGTCCCAGCCCACGGCTTCATCCTGTGGGGTTTGGGGGCTGCCCAGCAATTGGTCGCTCCACTCTTGGTCCAGCCACGACAGGCCTTGCAGCCGCTGGGCCTGCCCGCCCAGGCGAAGGCTGGCTTGGGTGCGCATCTGCACCTGGCTGTAATAGTGGCTGAATTGGTCGGGCGCTGGCCCCTTCTTGGAGATCCCCTCCACGCCCTGCAGCAGGACGGGCTGCGGACATTGCAGCGTCAGGTCCATGGCAAAAGGGCGGCCGTGGCTTTGGCCCTGAAAGCGCGCCACGTAGCGGTTGAACGCGCCACCGTCGCCCTGTACATCGGAGGCGCCGGGTTCGCGGCGCAGCAGCCAGTCGCGCAGATGCACGCGGCAGTCCCCCTCATGAGCTTCAGCAACGCCGGTGAAGGCGCGCGCCAGGCGCTGGTCATGCAGCAGCTGGCCTTGGCGCAAATCGCTCAGCGCAGCATGGCCGATCAAGACTTGGCGTGCGGCCAAGGCGCTGGGGTGGTTGGCAGGGGCGGGGCCTTTGAGCCGAAAGAAGGTCAGTTGGTAGCCGTACAAGGGCTGAGCCAGAGGCCCCGCCCCTAGGGCTTCACTGTGCAGGACACCGGTCAGATACCACCACTCCAAACGAGATTGAGGGTGGGCACCAAAGTCGCGCGGAAACTGCAAGCGCGGCACGCCAGTGGCCAGCGCTGGGGTGCTGTGCAAGGCGGCCAGCGCCAAGAAGCCGCGACGGGGTATCACCAGTCCTCCTTCACCGATTGCACGGCTGCTGTGCTGGCCGCTTGGCGGGCCGCCAGTACAGCCGACAACACACCCGCCGCGAACACCAAGCCCAACAACATCAGCAGACGCGGCCAGGGCAGGCTCATGTCCATACTCCAGTGAAAGCTTTGCGGGTTCACCACCCAGATCAGCACAGCACTCAAGCCCAGGCCTAAACCCAAGCCAGCGATGCAACCCACGCCGCACAGCAAGGCAGATTCCAGCGCCAACAAGCGCAACACCCCCGCCCGTGTGAAGCCCAGGTGCAGCAGCAGACCAAACTCACGCCTGCGCGCCAGCACTTGGGCCGACTGACTGGCGGCAATGCCAAACATGCCAATGGCCAAGGTCACGGCTTGCAGCCAAACCGTCACGGCAAAGCTGCGGTCAAAGATCTTCATCGACACCTCGCGCAGCTCCTGGCTGTCTGCCATTTCAATGTCGTCGCCCTGCGCTGCCAGGGCACGCAAGGCCTGTTGGGCGCTGGCGCTAGAGACACCCGGTGCCAACCAAACCTTCACCTCGTTGATGCGCGCATCGTGCGTCCAGGCTTGGTAGTCCTTCAGCGGCATCAACACCGCGCCACTCTGGCGGGCGTAGTCGCGCCACACACCGCGCACCCACACGCTGAGCGGCGGCCCGTCGGCGCGCAGGCGCATCTGGGCCGTGTCGCCGACCTGGAGCTGTAGGCTGTCTCGCAAGGCCTCGCTGATGTAGATCGGGGTGTGGCCCGGCCGGGCCTCCATGGCCGACAAGGCTTCAGCCAAGGGCAGTTGTTGCTCGTCCACTTCACGGGCGGTCAAAGCAAAGCGCTGGCCACCCATCTGCACCTCATCACTGCGCTGGTGTGCCACTGCTTGAACCACGCTGCTGTTCTGCAAAGCCACCAAGAAAGCGGGTGGCAAGGGGGCAGAGAGCGTGGTGCCACCGCCCTGGCTGACCTGCAGGCTGGAACGCACATACAGATCGGCGGGCAGCATCTGCTGCAGCCACTGGGTGAGGGAGTCTCGGAAGCTGCCCACCATCACCAACATGGCGACCGATAGGCTCAGGCTCACCAGCACCCCGGCCAAGGCGCGGCTGGCCTCGCCCGCCTGGTCGCGCGCACGTTGCTCCACCAGCAAGACCAGGGCCTTCCGCTGCGCACCCGGCCAGCGGCGCAACAGGGCGAGGCTGGCCCGCACGCCATAGGGCACGCAGGCAATGCCCCCCAGCAGCATGCACAGCATGGCCGCGTAGGCCGCCAGCGGCACCTCGGCCAAGGGCCACGTCTTGGGTGGCCGCGGCAGCAGCGCCAAGCCCAGCCCCAAGAGCAACAACACCGGGCCCAACCCAGCGGCTTTGGGCGGGCTTTGGGCATTGCCTAGGCCCTTGAGCACCTGCGCGACGGGCATGCGGCGCACCGTCAGCGCAGGCAGGGCGGAGCTGAGCATGCTCAAGCTCACGCCGAGCCCGCCAAACAGCAGGGCGGCCCCCCACGGCAGTTGCGCCACAGACAGGCCTGCGGAGAGATGGCCCAAGCCCAAATTGGCACCCAAGGCCTGCAAGGCCCATCTCGCCATGCCCCATCCCAAGGCCAAGCCCAAGAGGCTGCCCAAGCCGCCCAGCAGCAGGGCTTCCAGCAGCACCAAGCGGGCACGCTCAGCCCCGGTCATGCCCAGCACTCCCAGCAGCGCCCACTGGGGCAGGCGCTGTGCGACAGACAAAGACATCACGGCAATCACCAAAAAGCTGCCCGTGAACAAGGCCATCAAGGACAGCATGCTGAGGTTGACCCGATAGGCCCTAGTGACTTGGCTCATGCGCTGGCCTTCATCGGCAGGCGGTGCCGCGCTGACGCCTTGGGGCCAGCGCTGCCGGGCCAACCACGCGCCAGGGTCTACCCCCGCTGCCAAGCGCACATCCACACGGTTGAGCCGGCCCAGCTTGCCCAGCAGCACTTGGGCTGCGGCAATGTCCAGCACAGCCAAGGGCGGGCCCGCCGCCGCATTGGCGGGGCCGAGCGTGAAGGACTGGCTGTGCGCTTGGCCGCTGTCGGCGTGTGCCGCACGCAGGCTCACCGTTTGAGCCAGGGCCCCCAGCTTGTTCTGGGCGGAGGGGTTGAGCGAAAGCTGTTGCGGGTCCAACCCCGCCAGCGGGCTGTTGGACGAGCCGCCGGTGAGGGGTGTTTGCGGCAGCAAGGCCGGGTTGAGGGCCGCCCCTTGCAGCAAGTCCCAGCCCATCAAGCGCAGGCTGATGGGCTTGCCCTGGGCGTCGTTCGCCAGCGCTTGGCCTTCGATGATGGGTGAGGCCAGCAGAACCTCGGGGTCAGCGGCCAAAGTGGCCAAGACCGCCTCAGGCAGGCCCTGGGCGGTGTCGGCCCGCAAGACCACATCGGGCTGACCCTGCAAGCTGGTGGCGGCACTTGAGAACTCCGTTAAAGCCGCGCTATTGAGCAAATGGACCGCGAACCCCAGAGCAACGCCCAGCACAATGGCCAACAAGGCCAGCCCTTGGCGGCCCGCTTGGTAGCGCAGGGCGGGCCAGCTGAGCTGGGCAAAGAGGCTCAGTGAGCGGGCAAGACCCATGGGCGGATGCCGTGCTCGTCCAGCCGCAGCGCCCGGTCAGCGCGGGCGGCGGCTTGTTCGGAATGGGTGACCAGCAAGCAGGCCGCGCCTTGCGCGCGCACCTGGTTCAGCAACAGGTCCATCACATCGCGGGCATGGCGCGCGTCCAGGTTGCCCGTGGGTTCGTCGGCCAGAATCAGGGCAGGTTCGTGCACCAAGGCCCGCGCAATGGCCACCCGCTGCAACTGCCCCCCAGAGAGTTGACGGGGCATGCGCGCACCCAGATCGCCCAGGCCTACGGCGTCTAACATGGCCTGCACCCGGGCGGGGTCGGGCCGGTGCAAGAGCAGCAGCGGCAGGCCCACGTTTTGGGCAACGTTCAGGTGCGGCAGCACATGAAAGGCCTGAAACACAAAGCCCAGCTTGGCCCGCCGCAGCGCAGCCCGTCCGGCTTCATCCAGCTGAGACAAATCTTGCCCATCGATCTCGATGCGGCCGGCATCGGGCTCATCCAGGCCTGCCAGGCAGTTCAGCAAGGTCGACTTGCCCGTGCCCGATTCGCCCAGCAAAGCCACCAGTTCGCCCCGCTTCAGGCTCAGATCGACGGCCTGAAACACAGCGCTGCTGCCATAAGCCTTCGCCAAACCGTCGGCGCGCAGGAGGTGGGTCATGGGGGAATTCTCGCTCAAGGCCATGGCTCTGGAGCCAGCCTTCCCGCGGCGGGCCAGCGAGCTTGCGGGCCGATCACTCGTTGCGCATGAAATCTTGCTGATCAAGCAGGGCCAGCAGCTCGCGCGAAATACCTTGCATGGCGATGGGCGAGTACTTCAGCTCAGAGGTGTAGAACTGTGCCAAGGAGGTGATGCCATGCTCGGCCCAACGTTGCCGCGCGTCTTCGCTCAGGGCTTGATAGCGTTGCAGGCCACGCTGGTCGCGTTGAGCGTAGAGCGCATCGATTTCTTCGGTCGCCGCGCGCTGATAGCGCTCTTGATGCAGATAGGCTCGCAGGGGCAGGCGGTCTCGGGGCTCCGGTGTTTCATCGGGCCAGCCCAGCACCAAGCTGGTCACCGGGAAGGTGCCTGGGGGCAGCTCTAAAAAGCGCGCAATGGCCGGGGCAGCGTTCAAGGTGGTGCCCAGGTAGCAAATGCCCAGCCCCTGGGCTTCACAGGCCAGCGCCACGCTTTGCGCCAAGATCATGGCGTCAAAGGCGGCCACCAAAAAGCCGTGGAAGTTGTTGAAGTTGTCGCGCGCTTGATGCCGCGCCAACCAATCTCGCGTGCGCCGGGCTTCAGCGCAGAAGGTCAGCATCACCGGGGCTTGCAAGATCATCGCTTGCTCGCCGTGCAGGCGGTACAGCTCGGCTCTGCGAGCAGCGTCCCGCGTCTCGATCATGCAGTAGGTGTTGAGGTTGCCCGAGCTGGAGCTGCCCAACACAGCCGCTTCGAGGATGTCGTTGAGCAAGACCGGAGCAATGTCGTCAGGCTTGAAGGCGCGGATGGAGCGGTGGGCGCGCAGCAGGGCGAGGGCATCAGTCATTGAGGGCGTTCCGATTTGGGGGGCAGGGCTCAAGGCTCGCACAAGCAGCCTATTGCTCCGGCCCACTGAAGTCTTAACCCGCAGCGTAGCGAACGCGCCGGTCTTGAAAGTAGCTCATCACACGCTCGGGCGTCTGCTCCAGCATCATCATGTGCTCATTCGCCGCCTCACGTAACTTGGCTTTTGTGCGGACTGGAACGCGCTTGCCCATCTCTTGTTTCAGGTCCGCATTCAGCCTCTCTTCCGGGTTGAGTTGCGGGCTATAGCTGGGCAGGTAAAACAGCTCGATCTGCTCACTGTGTTCTGCCACCCAAGCCTTCACCAATTTGCTGTGATGAACCCGCAAATTGTCCAGAATCAGGAAGACCTTTCGGCCCGCGTCTTTGACCAAGGCTTGTAAAAATTCAATGAGCTTTTCAGCATCGAACGCTTCTTCAATGATCATCCAGCGTGCCTTGCCCTGGTTGGTCACCGTGGCGATCATCGACAGCTTCTGGCGCGTGCCGCCAATGGCCATGGCTACCGGCGTTTTGCCCATCGGCGCGAAGCTTCTGCCACGCACGTCCGTGTTGACCAAGGCGGTCTCGTCACCCCAGTGAATCTCGGCCCCTTCGGCCTTTGCGCGCTGCTCGATGGCGGGGTATTCACCCTCTAGCCAGGCTTGCACCGCAGCGGGACTTTGCTCGTACGCACGCTTGATCGGCTTTTGCGGCGTGAAGCCCCAGCGCGCCAGGTATTTACCCACGCTGCGCACCTGCAATTGGATGCCAAATTCTTGTTCAATGAGTTGGCCCACCGCCGCCCGACTCCACAGACTGAAGTCCATTTTGAGCTGCTCGGGCCGCTGGTCAATGATCATGCGCTGCACGCTCTTTTCCTGCGCCTCGCTGAGCACCCGCCCATCGCCCCGATTGCGCCCCCGCAAGCCCGGCCGCACTGCCGCCCAACCCCTGCTTCAAACAGGTCAATCGCGCTGCGAACCGTCGGGTAGACTCAGCCCCGTCATGCCCACAATCTGCATGACCTTGATACCTTTTTTGTGCAACCTCACGACTTGCTTGCGTCTCTCGTGTAATTGCTCCAACGTTTGAAATCTTGCGTCTTCTTTTTCCATCCCAATCACTTGGGGGCGGATTCATGAATTTCAAGCTTTATCGGGCCGAATCTATAGACAGATGTGGCGTCACACGCCATAGAGGATTGGCAGGCCTTCGACCTTGGAGAAGTCGCGGTCATGGGTGACCAAGGCGGCCGCGCCGATGTCGAGCGCCGAGGCCAGCTGAAAGGCGTCAGGCAGTTTGAGACCATAGCGCGCCTGCAGTTGTGCGGCGAGCTTGGCGATAGCGGGTGACAAGCTGACCCATTGAAACTGTGCCAGTGCCTGCTCATAGCGCGCAGCCAGGGCCGTTTGCCCAGCCTTGTGCGGGCCACTCAAGACATCGGCCAAGGTAATGGGCGTGAGCGCCAGGTGCAGCGCACCCGCTTCAGCGGCTTCAAACAGCCCCACAAAGCGAGGCGCGAAGGCGGGGTGGTCTTCCAGCAGATAGATCCACGGCACCGTGTCCACCACCACCGTACTGCCGTGGGGCAGACCGCACCAACTTAGAGGCGGCAGCGGGCCCTTGCGACCAGTCATCGCACTCATCACGCCCATTCTTCACGCAGTTTGCTGACTTCTTGGCCACCGCCCTGTGGCCACAGCCCGCGCCCCGTACCACGCAGGCTCAAGACGCGCACGGGCGGGCGATGGGCTTGTTGCTGCGCCTCCCACACGGCCACGGGCAGGACCACGGCCACCGGCTTGCCATGGCGGGTGATCACACTCGTATAGCCCGCCACCGCCTCAGAGGCAATGCGCGGCAGTTGTGCCCGTGCTTGTTCCAGGCCATAGGGTTTTGGGTCTTGCATGGGACGATGCCTTTCGAATATGTACGGACTGTACGGGTTTTGGTTTGTGCGGTCAAACCTGTCGCGCAAAAAAAGCCCAGGGCTTGCGCGCTGGGCTTTTGTGGGAGGGGCCTGGGGCCTATGGGTGAACTGGGTTCAGTGTGCCGGGTCGTCTTTGTTGGAGGAGGGGGTGCAGGCCCAGCTGGAGGCTTGCTCAACATCGCCAGTACCACGGTAGCTGGCCACCTTGGGGAAGGGGCACAAGGGGCGGCTGCGGTTGGCAGCCCAGGTGGCCGGTACGTCAGTGTTGACGCCGCCCGCATTGCCCGCGCCACGTGCCGTGGCAATGATCTCCTGCGGTGCTTGGCCGTCTTCGACCCATGCCACCAAGGGGCTGAGGAAGTCGGCTTGGTCGGTGGCAGGGCCGCCCGTGCAATGGCCCATGCCGGGCACGCGGTAGAGGCGGGCAAATTGACGCGGTGCGATGCCACTGTTGCGGCCCAGGCTGCGGTACCAGTCCTCGGTGTCTTTGACCGAGAAGATCTGGTCACTCACACCGTGATAGGCCAGGATCTTGCCGCCACGGCGCGCCACTTGGCCGTAGTCATTGTCGGCCGGTGGGGTCATGAAGCTCATGGCGGACTCGGTATAGGTGGCGTCAGTGGCATACAGCTCGGTCAGGGTGGCGTCCACGTCCAGGCCGATGGTGAAGCCCGGGCCATCGGTCAGGGCGGCGGTGGAAGGCGGCACCTTGAAGATGGTGCCCACCGCGCCAGAGTCGCGCGTCAGCGGGGCACTGAACTCCCAAGAAGCCACGCCAGTCGTCGCCAAACCGGCGTCATACGGGAAGCTTGCATAAAACGGTGTGCCGTTGCGGGTGCGGGCTCCCCGGAAGATGGGCGCAATGGCTTGCTTTTGGGCGGTGGTCAGGCAGGTACCGTCGCGCACGTCTTTGGCGCACTTGGGCACGTCGCGCATGAATTTGAAGGCCTTCTGGCAGGCTTGAACGTCTTGCACCATGCCGTCGGTGGCGCCGTCCAACGCGTCACAGCGTTCCAGCACCTTGCTGACCACCATGCGGCGCTCGGCGGCGGTGAAGCCGGTTTCCAGGCCTGCGGGTGTTTTGGGGTCACCCGTGGCTACGCTGGCATAGCGCTGGGCGCCGAAGATATTGGCCAGGGCGGCCAGGGGCAGGCGATAGCCGGGCGCGCCCGCCAAAAAGCCGTCGTAGTCGTCGGCATAGCGGGCAGCGGCCACCAGGGCGTGGCGGCCACCGTTAGAGCAGCCACCAAAGTACGAGCGGTCGGGCTGCTTGCCATAGGCGACTTGCACCACTTGTTTGGCCATGGGTGTCAGCTTGGCCACGGCCTGGTAGCCGTAGTCCAGACGGGCTTGAGGGTCCAGGCCAAAGGCCGGGCCACCCTGGGCCAAGGTGTGGCCAGCGTCAGAGCTGAGCACCGCAAAGCCTTGCTTCAGCGCGCCGGTCAAGGGGCCGCCACCCAGCGCACCCAAGGCGGTCACCACGCTGCCGTCAATGCCGCCGTTACCTTGGTGGAAGAAGCGCCCGTTCCAGGCCTTGGGCAGCCGCATTTCAAAGCCGATGGCATAGGTTTTGCCGTCCACTGGGCTCACGCGCTGATGCATTTTGCCGGTCACCAAGCAGTGCTCGGCAATCGGTTGCCCGGCCTGGGACAAGGTGCCGGCCGCGACGGTCGTGGTGGCCGCAATCTGGGTGTTGGCCACGTCAGCCAGCAGGCTGGCCAGGCCTTCGCAAGTGCCCTGCAAGTCTGCGGGCACGGCGCGGCCCAAGGGCGGCGTGGCGGCTGCGGTGGCGCAGCCCACTGTCAAGACGCTGATCGCCGCCAGGGCGATACTTGTGGCTGCGCCACTGGGGTTCCGTCGTGTCATAGGTCCTGTCTCCTTATGTTCAGGCAGCCTCGTCGGCCCATCGGCGAGGTATGTTTGGCCGAGCAGATGCTCGACAGATAGATATCTTACTTATCTATTTTTAGAGGCATCACCGGGCTAACCCGCGATCAAACATCAAGAAAAGACAAAATCTTTTGACTAAATTCGCTGCATGACCCGAGCACACGCCCTTCCGCCCGCCGAGAGAACGCCACACGCCCAGCTTTCTGAGTCAGGCCTGCGGTCCATCGTGGGCTACCAACTCGCCCAGGCCACCATCGTCGCCGACCAAGTCTTTGACGAGCAGGTCGGCAACCCCGGTGGCGTGCGCCGGGTGGAGTTCACCCTTTTGGCCTTGGTGAGAGCTAACCCAGATGTGAGCGCGCGCCAACTCGCTCGCGCCCTGTCGGTGACGCCGCCGAATATCGCCATCTGGCTAGACAGGTTGGAGTCTCGCGGCTTGGTGGCTCGCACCCGCAGCGAGCGCGACGCGCGGGTGCAACATGTGCGCCTTACTGATGTCGGGGCTACCTGGGTGGAGGAGGCAACAGCCAAACTGCTCAAGGCGGAGCAAGCGGCGCTGTCGGTGCTGAGTGCCGCCGAGCACGCCATGCTGGTGGAGCTGCTGCACAAAGTGGCTCTGGCGCGGCGACGGCTGGACAAAGCGGCGTGAGGGGAGCGCAGTGCAGGCTGGCCAGGGCTTTTGTACTGACAGCGATGGATGCGGCTTACAAAACAAGCACTAGCTTGGCATCCCGGACCCGCGATATGCACAGGCAAATGGGCGTATTCTCTGCCCGCTCGGTGTCCTTCAAATAGGCGTCTCGATGGTGTACCTCGCCGCTCAAAACCTTCACCACACAGGCGAACCGCGGGGCATTTTGAGGAGGCTCCAGCCTACGAGAATGGAGCTATGAGCGAGTCACCCAAGTACGCTCCCGAAATCGTCGAACGAGCCGTTCGAATGGTGCAGGAGAGCCAAGCGGAGCATGAATCGCAGTGGTTGGCCATCCGATCGGTGGCCAAAAAATTGGCTGCAATGCAGT
>JAXHNT010000067.1:0-12547 GCA_034520165.1 Ideonella sp. | reverse complement strand
CCATGCGCGACGCCGTGGTGTACTGAAGGCCAATGAAGATGCAGGCGAACTCGGCGGCGAACAAGCAGCCCGTCAGCAGCCCACCGCGCCAGGTGTAGGCCCAGTGGCCTTCGCCGGGGGCCAGGTCTAGCTTTTTGTAAATGATCCAGCCGGCCAGCAGCACGGCGGCGCACAGTGAGCGCACGCCCGCCTGCAGCAGCGGTGGGATCTCGGCCAGTGCGATCTTGGTGGCGGTTTGGTTCAAGCCCCAGAGTGCAGCGCAGCCCACCAAGCAAACCATGGCAAAGAGATCAAGATGAGCGCGTCGGTCGGTCATGAATCAAAGCAGACAAAGAAGAAAGTACAGCGGGCAGGTTCAGCAGCAGCAGCATCACGCCCGCACTGAGCACGCCGCTGCTGTGGGCCAGCGGGGCGAGCGCAAAGTCAAAGCCTTCTACGCGCTGCAGGGCGCCCTGCCAGGGCGCTTCGCTCAAGCATTTGAGCACCAAACCCGCCCCCAGCAGCCGCCCCACCCAGCGCTGGCGCGCATCGGCTTGTTGGCTCAGGCGCCAAGCGGCAATGGCCGCGCCGCCATGCAGCACGCCAGAGAGCCCACCGTAGTGCAGCAGCTCGGGTTGCAGCATCAAGCCCCATTGCGTCAGCGGCCAGCTCAGCAGCCAGGCCAGGCTGTCGCGCACCGTGACCTCGCTGCGCCAACCCAAAAGGCCCACCAGGGCCGCGCCCATCAGGTTCAGCCCCAGATGCTGCGGGGTCCAATGCACCAAGGCGCCGGTGACGCTGCGCCAGGGCTGCTGCAGGGCCAGGGCTGGTTGCCAATCCCAGGTGGTTGGCGCAGATTCGCGCAGCGCCACGCTGCCCAGAGCGGCGCACAAGCAGACCAGCAGCCAGAGCAGGCGGCTGCGGGAAGGCGTGTCGACGAGGCTCAGACCGGGGCCTTAAACATGGCGCGACCACTTCCACTGTCTGCTGAAACGGGTCGCCTCGGCGGCCTCACCCGCGCGTGCGTGAGGAGCCAGGAGTTGTTGGTCAGCACTCAGCAAGTGGCGCTTTAGCTCCGTAGCCACGACTACTGAATAGCAGGTGCAAGCGTGGATTGTCACGAAGTTCTGAAGATGATAGTGTTGATCGCGCAGTATAAGCAGTATCGTTTACGGCGCAAATACAAAGCAATTGTAGAAATGCAATTGATGCGACGGGTCGACATTAATGTCCTGGGAGAATTTATGATATCGCGCGCATCAGCCAATAGGCGCTGGAATTCATTAGTGTTGGTGGTGATACTCTATTTTGTTGCGGCGACAGGAACGATCGCTCAACAAACAAATATTCCTATGAAGGTGTTGAAGCAATTCACTTTGCCTGGTGGAAGTGTTGTTGCTGGATACGAAGCTCAATCAATATTGGCGACCGGCAAAGGAAAAATCCGTCTGACAGGCACGAATTTGGCAGGCTGTAACCCGCGGCATCTCGGTGCTTATTTGTATTGGGTGGTGATTGCCGAGCAGCAGAGCTCAAATTTTGCTAGAGTCAAATTCGAAAACACAGCTGTTAAAGGGGAATTGATTGCTAAGGGGACTTGGAGTTGGGTCAATCCGGTAGACTATTATTATATTTATCGGGCGGAGGTTACTAATTTGGTATCCGCAAAGAAAAAAGATGGTTGCTGGGCGTTTACAAGGGAATGGAAATTATCCAACTTCCCGGTTCCGGAGGTATTGGGGTACTGTGTCCCAGACTGGACTGGGGGGGGTTGGTTTGGTGCCACGCCTTACACATACGGAGCTCAGCTCGTTGTCGCCATGGCTGCCCCCCCTGAACTCAGGGCACCATTGCGTGAAATCGTCGTAATGGATGGCGGGGGTTTTGTTGATGGTGATGCAAGATTTGATATAAAAAATATCCTTGCGTCAAGAGTTGCTACAAGCGCAAGTTTTCAGTATTTTGGTGCTGGCTCTGACCTGAGCAACTCAGCCAGAGTAATTGTCGCAAATCAAGATGTCGGTGGGTGGAATGGAAATTTGCGAACGGACTGCAGTCGTTGGGATCATAAATATACAGGCGTGAATATTCCGTTGGGCGCAACATCAGCACGAGTTTTTCATGATGCAAATAGTGACTCTAACCAAGTTATATGGGTTGGGGCGGTATTGTCTGTTGCGCCAATGGAATTCTGAGTTAGATGGTTTGCCAGATCGATGGGAAACAACGGGTTATGATCATAATGCAGATGGGCTACCTGATTTGAACTTGGTAGCTATAGGGGCAAAACCAAATAGAAAGGATGTTTTTGTGGAGATCGACTATATGGTTGCTGCCGACCACTCCCATCTGCCATCCGCTGCAACTATGGCATTGATCATGTTCATGCAGCCCCGGTTAACAATCCAGATGGAAGTACCGGAATTTCACTGCACATTGATACAGGCAGTGGTGGTGAAGTCATTCCACATCAGGATCTGCTGCCCGGTGTTGGTGCAGGTGACTGGACAGCGTTCGACGCCATAAAGAAAACTAACTTTAACCCAATGCGAGCTCACATCTATCACTATGTGCTATTCGCACACGACATGCTCGATAATTTGGGTGATATTTTATTTGGCAAAGCGCGGAATATTCCGGGCAGAAATTTAGTGGTCAGCTTAGGCAGCGCAACAGCCAAGGTAGGCAGCGAGACAGAGCAGGCGGGCATATTTATGCATGAGCTTGGCCACAATCTTGGACTGACTCATGGGGGGGCGATTTCTGTCGGCAGCCCACAGAATGATAAACCCAACTATCTCAGTGTCATGAATTACAAGTTTATTTCTGACAGGACTTAAGGAAAAGCAGGTGCAGACTCGAGGAATAATGAATTATTCAGTCTTTAACAATCCTGATCTCGATGAGCAACATTTGGACGAAACTAAGCCCATCGGTGAGCCCGCTGCGTTTGGATATCTGACATCATATTATTCCTGGGGTGTTCTTTTTGGCGACAGAAATGTCTCCGAGCCCATTGACTGGAACTGGGATGGCGACACACTCGATGCGAGATGTGGCATGGAAGTCAATCGAGACGGTTTTCGCGAGGTTTTGAAGGGAAAGACTGATTGGGATAAGCTAAGTTTTTCGAGTGCTTTTCAGGACGCCTTTCCAGAAAAGGCGGCGGGAGCTAGGCCCATGCCGTCACAAGAAGAGTTGCTAAGGGAGCCGCCTGCAAAGGAACTGATCAAGATCCCTCCTGCAGGGCCCAGCGGACTTCGGATGGAAAAGTCCGACAGCATCAAACTCAGTTGGATAAGTTCTTCAATAACGCTGCGGAATTATCGAGTTTATCGGGTGGAGGCAAACGGTCTACGAACTTTGCTGACAAAAGTGCCTTATAAAAAGTTGCCTGAGCTAGAACGAATAGAGATTGTGCTGCCTGCCTCAAGCGCGAGCTCTCTGGACGACATTTACGTTTCAGCAGTCTCTTGGTATGGCTACGAGAGTGGGCTCATGGGCCATGGGAGGCGCTATCTGCCCCCTTCGCAAGGCAAGTTTGAGGACTGAGTCGCGCCGCTTACCCAAACACCGCCCGCCACACCGCCCGAATCGCTTCGCGCTCGGCGGCCATGAAGTCGGGTTCAAACACCGTGGCTTGCTCGTTCAGGCGGGCCCGGTGCTGGGCGCGGCGCATCTCGCGGTAGGCATTGGCGGCGGCCAGGCCTTGGCCTGCGGGCAGCAGGCCGGCCGCATCGGCACGTTGCAGCAGGGCGATGTTGCCGGCGTTGTCTTGCAGCGGGGGGTGGCTGGCGCTGTGGGTCAGCACCAGGTATTGCACGGCAAACTCGGCGTCCATCATGCCGCCGTCGCTGTGCTTCACATCAAAGCGGCCTTCGCGGGTGGGGTGGGCTTGGCGCACCTTTTCGCGCATGGCGCTGATCTCTTGGCGCAGCGCGTCGGCGTCGCGCGGGGCGGCCATCACGGCGCGGCGGGTGGCTTCAAAGCGCTGGGCCAGGGCGGCAGGCCCGGCGCAGCAGCGGGCCCGGGTGATGGCTTGGTGCTCCCAGGTCCAGGCGGTGTTGCTGCCTCGGCCGCGCTGGTAGTTCTCAAACGAGGTGATGGAGGTCACCAGCAGGCCGGAGTTGCCGTTGGGGCGCAGGGCGGTATCGATGTCGAACAGCTCACCGGCGGCAGTGCGCAGGGTCAGCCAGTTGACCAGCTTGCGCACAAAGGCGGCATAGACCTCTTGGGCGCGGTCGGGGTCGGGCTCTTCGCTGTCGTCGTACAAGAACACCACGTCCAGGTCTGAGCCATAGCCCAGCTCCAAGCCGCCCAGCTTGCCGTAGGCGATGACGGCAAACTGCGGCTCCTCACGGTGGCGCTGTTTGAGGTGGCCCCAGGCCCATAACAGGCAGGTCTGCACCACGGCGTCGGCCAGGGCCGAGAGGTCGTCGGCCACTTGCTCTACCGTGATGCGCTGCTCCACGTCGCGCACCAGGGTGCGGAAGACCTCGGCATGGTGGGCGCGGCGCAGGGTGTCCAGCAGCGCACCTTCGTCGGCCTCGCCCGAGCGCACCCAGGCGGCGTGGCGGTCTTGCAGGTCGGCCACAAAGCTGGCGCGGTCAAAGCGGTCGGCCATTTGGCGCTCGTCGGCCAGCTCGTCGATCACGCCGGGGTGCAGCATCAGGTAGCGCATGGGCCAGCGGGCCAGGCCCAGCAGGCGCAGCAGGCGGCGCAGCACTTCGGGGCGCTCCACCAGCAGGGCGATATAGCTTTCGCGCCGTAACAGGGGCTCCAGCCAGTCCACAAAGCGTTGGGCGGCGTCCAGGGTGCAGTGGCCTTCTTCCACGCACTGGGCCGCGCGCAAGATCAGCTTGCCCAGGCGCAGCCGGGTGTCGTCGCGCAGTTGTTGCACCCGGGGGTGCTGGGCAAAGGGGCGCACGCGCTGGGCCAGCTCGGGCGGCAGTTTGTCCAGCAGGGCTTCGTTGTCCAGGGCCAAAGGCGTGCCGCCGCAACTCTTGCAGCCGCCAGCCGGTGTGCTTGCTGGGGCTCGGCCGTCGTGAAGCAGGGCGTCAAACTCGGTGGCCACCAGCTCGCGCACCTCGCAGAGCTTGTCCATCAACTGGCAGGTCTCGGCATTGCACACCATGGCCAGGCTGGCTGCCATCCAGGCCAGGTCGGTATCAGCCGTGGGCAGCAAATGGGTTTGCTGGTCGTCCAGGTACTGAATGCGGTGCTCCACCTGGCGCAAAAAGGCATAGGCCTCGCTCAGGCGCTGGGCGGTGTCGGGCCGCATCAGGCCCCCAGCGGCCAGCTTGGCCAAGGCCTTTTGGGTGGAGCGGGTGCGGATCTCCGGGAACTGGCCGCCGCGCGCCACTTGTAGCAGTTGCACGATGAACTCGATCTCGCGGATGCCGCCGCGCGAGAGCTTCACATCGTTCGCCCGCTCGGGCCGCCCCGCCGCGCGGCGCTGGGCCTCGTCGCGGATTTTCTGGTGCAGCTGGCGCAGGCCCTCAAACACCCCGTAATCCAGGTATTTGCGGTACACAAAAGGGGTGACCAGCGAGCGCAGCGGCAGCGCCCGGCCGCTGGTGACGCCCTCGCGCGGGGCCACCACCCGGCTCTTGAGCCAGGCAAAGCGCTCCCACTCGCGGCCCTGCACCAGAAAATATTCTTCCAGCATGGCCAGGCTGACCACCGGCGGGCCGGAGTTGCCGTTGGGCCGCAGGGCCAAATCCACCCGAAAGACAAAACCGTCCTCGGTGACATCGCCAATCAGCGTATACGAGCTGTTGCGCGCCACCAGGCGAAGTACTCGTGGGCGGTGATCTGCTGCGGGCCGTCGGTCTGGCCGTCGTCGTCGTAGACGTAGATCAGGTCGATGTCGGACGAGACATTCAGCTCGCGCGCGCCCAGCTTGCCCATGCCCACAATCCAAAACTCAATGGGCTGGCCGTCTTCGGTGTGCGGGGGGCCGTGGCGCTCGTCGGCCTCGGCCCGGGCCTGGGCCAGGGCCAGCTCTAGCGTGACCTCGGCCAAAAACGTCATGGTGTGGGTGATGTCGGTCAGCGGGGCTTGCTGCTCTACATCCAGCACCACCAGGCGCTCCATCACCAGTTGCCGGGCCACGCGCAGGGCCGATGCCAAGGCACGGCCTTCGGCTTGCAGGCGCTGCACCAGGGCCGTGATGGTGGCGGCGTCGGGCACACCGGGGGGCAGCAGGCTCAGCTCGGCGGGGTAGCGGCGGCGGACGCGTTGTACAAAGCGGCTGTGGTCGGCCAAGGCGTGTGCAGGATGCGGCAGGCTGGGCATGGGCGGGCTCACAAGCTCAAAGGAAAGCACATGAGGCTGTGCTAGATTGGCTGGGCTTGGCGGAGGCAGCGTGCCGCGCACGGGCGACGCACTGGAGGCCTGCCCCCCCACAAGGGCTGGTGAGCCGAGTTGCCAATCTCATACTTGTTTCCTGCCGCCTGTGCCGCTCATTCGTCGTCTTGCCATCTTGCGCTTTGTGCGTACCGCTTTACGCGCCTTGATTGTGCTCGTGCTGGGCGCATGGGGTGTACTGCTGCTGGGGTGGCTGACTTTGCACTGGGGGATTCTGCCGCAGGCAGACCAATGGCGGCCCGAGATCGAGGCCCAGGCCAGCAAGGCTTTGGGCGTCAAGGTTCGCATCGGGCACATCGAGGCCGCCTCCAGCAGTTGGGTGCCCGCTGTGCGTCTCAGCGACGTGGTGCTGAGCGACAGCCAAGGCCGTGAGACCCTGCGCCTGCCCCGGGTCGATGCTGCCGTCTCACCCAAAAGTCTGTTCGCCCTCAAGCCGATCTTTGCCCAACTGCACTTGGCGGGGGCGCAGTTAGAGGTGCGCCGTGACGCTCTGGGCCACCTGCACGTGGGCGGATTGCAAATGGACACCGCCGCTCAGGCCGCCGTGCCCGAAAACTCGGCCGCCGACTGGTTTTTCCAGCAGCGCGAGTTTGTGATCCGCGACGCCACCGTGCGCTGGGTCGATGAAAAGCGCATGGCGCCGCCACTGGAGCTGACCCAGGCCGACCTGGTGGTGCGCAATGGCCTGCGCGAGCATGAGATTCGCCTGGATGGCACCCCGCCGGCCGATTGGGGCCAGCGCTTCAGCCTGCGCGGCCGCTTCACACAGCCGCTGTTCAGCCGGGCGGGCGACTGGCGGCGCTGGTCCGGCACCGTCTATGCCGACCTGCCCCTGGCCGACGTGGCCAGCCTGCGCCGCTATGTGAACCTGCCCTTTGACCTACGCGAGGGCAATGGCGCGCTGCGCCTGTGGCTGGACATGAACCGGGGCCGCTGGCGCCAACTGGCTTTAGATGTGGCGCTGGACGACCTGGAGATGCGCTTAGCCCCTGCATTGGCACCCTTGGGCTTGACCGAAGTGGTGGGCCGCTTGACCGCCGCCCGCACTGACAAGGGCGTGGAGGCCGCCGCCGAACGCCTGCGTTTCACCACCGCCGAGGGCGAACATTGGCCCGACGGGCGGGTCGCCTTGTTCTTGGACCAAGCCCAAGCTGACTCGGGCGATTGGCTCTCCGACCAGCCCGTGACCGGCGGCCGCCTGGAAGCCGACCGGCTGGATGTGGCCCTGCTGGCCCGCTTGGCAGCACGCCTGCCGCTGCCCGCAGATGTGCGCCTGGCCCTGGAGGAAACCCAGCCCGAAGGCCGCATCGAAGGCCTGCGTCTGAGCTGGCAAGGTGCGGCCGAGGCCCCCGCCCACTACCGGCTGCAGGCCAAGGGCGCAGGCTTGTCCATTGCGGCCCAACCGGCACCGGGCGGCGGCAGCGTGGGCCGCCCCGGCTGGCGCCTGGCCGATGTGGAGCTGGACGCGAACGAGACGGGCGGCGAAGCCAAGCTGACCATGCGCGACGGGCAGTTGATCTTCCCCGGCGTGTTTGAAGAGCCGGTGGTGCCGCTGCAGCGCTTCTCGACCCGCTTGATTTGGGCCATCAAGCCGGTGGCGGCAGTGGCTGGGCAGCTCCCCGCACCAGCGGCGGTGGAGCTGCGCGTGCAAGACGCCCAGTTTGCCAATGCCGACGCCCAAGGCGAGCTGCAAGCCCGCTGGCACACCGGGCCCGGCGAGGGCTTTGGCACCGGCCAGCGCCTGCCCGGCCTGCTGGAGCTGCAAGGCCGCATCCACCAAGGCCAGGC
Organism: Ideonella sp.; assembly: GCA_034520165.1. Taxonomy (GTDB): domain Bacteria; phylum Pseudomonadota; class Gammaproteobacteria; order Burkholderiales; family Burkholderiaceae_C; genus Ideonella. The sequence continues at coordinate 4,411 of JAXHNT010000067.1, read as the reverse complement.
CACCCGTGTGGCCCGCTACTTGCCGCTGGGCATTCCGCAGCACACCCGCGACTATGTGGCCCAGGCCGTGCGCTCGGGCACCGTGCACGGCGTCGATTTCAAGGTCAAGGGCGACCTCTGGGAGTTCCCCTATCCCCGCACCGGTGACGGCGACTTCCGCATTGCCGGGCAGGTCAAAGGCGTCGATTTTGTCTATGTGCCGCCCCAACCCGGCCAAGCCCAGTCGGCCTGGCCGGCCCTGAGCCAAGTCAGCGGCGAGCTGGTGTTTGACCGCACCTCCATGGCCATCAAGGGTGCGCGCGGTGGGCTCTGGGGCCTGAGCCTGACGGGGGTGAACGGCCGGATTGCGGACTTGGTCCACACCCCGGTGCTGGAGATCGGCGGCGGTATCAGCGGCCCCTTGAACGACGCGTTGCGCTTTGTGCGCGAATCCCCGGTGAATGGCTGGACGCAAAAAGCCTTGAACGACACCACCGCCACCGGGGATGCCACCCTGCAACTGGCGCTGCGGGTGCCGCTGGATGTGCCCGAGAACACCACGGTCAAGGGCGCCTTGGCCCTGAGCGGCCATGAGCTCAGCCTCAGGCCCGACCTGCCGCTGCTGTCTCAGGCCAAAGGCCAAATCGCCTTCACCGAGCAGCAGCTCAGCTTCAGCCAAGCCACGGTGCAGGTGGCGGGCGGAGAGGCCACGGTGGAGGGCGGCAGCACCCCGCAAGGCCCCTTGCGCTTCACGGTGCAGGGACGCTTTAGTGCCGAAGGCCTGGCCCAAACCCCGCAGCTCAGCCTGCCCGCCAAGCTGGCCGCTGTGATGCGCGGCGATGCGCCCTACAGCCTGGTGCTGGAGCTGGGCCAAGAAGCCACCAGCTTTGAGCTGCACAGCCCGCTGACAGGGCTGGCGCTGGCGCTGCCCGAGCCCCTGCGCAAAGGCGCCGCCGAGAGCTGGCCGCTCAAGGTGCAAAGCCGCACGGTGGCCAGCAGCGGGCTCGCCTCAGGACGAGAAACCTTAACGATTGATTTGAGCAACAGAATCAGCGGCCAAGTACAGCGCGAAGGCCCAGAGGGCGCGCTCAAAGTGGTGCGCGGGGCTTGGGCTGTGGGCGCAGCGGCATCGACCCCGCTCAAGCTGCCCGACTCGGGCGTGAGTGCCGACGTCCAAGTGCCCCAGGCCCATCTCGAAGCCTGGCAGCAAGCTTTGGTGCCCCTGCTGGCCGCCACCCAAGCCCCAGGGCTGGCCGCAGGCCAACCTGCCGACGACGAAGCCGCCGCCTATCTGCCCAGCAGCGTGCAGGTGCGCATCCAAGACCTGCTGGCCGCCCAGCGGCATTGGACGGGCGTGGACATGCAGCTGCAGCGCCAGTGGCGGGCCGACGGCCAAGTGTGGCGCGGCCAGGTGCGCAGTGAACAAGCACGCGGTCAGCTCGAATGGCACTTGGCCCGCAGCGGTGAAGTCACCAAAGTGGCCGCCAAGCTGGCCCAGCTCAGCCTGCCAGCGGCCGAGCCTCAAGCGGTGCCCGCCACCGGGGCCGAAGCCCTGCCCGCCCACGTGCCGGCCCTGGACCTGCATGTCGAGCAGTTTGAGATGCGCGGCAAAAAACTCGGCCGCCTAGAGATTGAAGCCCGCGAGCGCAGCAGCGGTGGCGAATGGCGCCTGCAACGCCTGGCCCTGACCCAACCCGAAGCCACCTTGGTGGGCAGCGGCGTGTGGACCGGCGGCCCCCAAGCCCAGATGGCCCTGGATTTGAAAGCCGACCTGCAGGATGCAGGCGCCCTGCTGGAACGCCTGGGGGCCGGCAAAGTGGTGCGGGGCGGCAAAGGCAAGATCGAAGGCAGCTTGCGCTGGCCTGGCACGCCGCTGAACATGCCCTGGGAGAACCTGAGCGGGCAGTTCCAACTTGATGTCGGCGCCGGCCAGTTCTTGCGGGCCGAGCCTGGTGCCGCGCGTCTGCTGGGCATCTTGAGCCTGCAATCTTTGCCTCGGCGCTTAACGCTGGACTTCCGGGACGTGTTTGACCAAGGCTTCAGCTTCGATACCGTGAACGCCGATGTCAAAGTGGCCAACGGCGTGGCCCGCACGGGCAACCTGCGCATCCAAGGCGTGCAAGCCCAGGTCCTGCTGGAGGGCAGCAGCAACCTCAAGCAAGAGACGCTGAAGGCCCGCATGTTCGTGGTGCCCGACATCAATGCAGGCGGGGCTTCACTGGCTTATGCGGCCGTCAACCCCGCCGTAGGCCTGGGCACCTTTGTCGCCCAATACCTCTTCCGCAAGCCGCTGCGAGAAGCCGGCACCCGGGAGTTCGCCATCGGCGGCACTTGGAGCGAGCCCACGGTGGACGCGGTGGAACGCCAACCCGGCGCTGGCCTGCCCGCCTGGCTGGACAGCCCAGCGTCGGCGCCACAGGGTGCGGCGTCTGGGGCAGCGTCCGGCGCACGCTAACTTGGTATGCTGGCAGCCATGAAAATCGCTGCCCTGCAAATGGTCTCCACGCCTGATGTGGACCGCAACCTCGCCGACGCCGTCCACCTCATCGCCCAGGCCGCTGCGGCCGGGGCCAAGTTGGTGGCCCTGCCTGAATATTTTTGCCTGATGGGCCGGCGCGATGAAGACAAGCTGACCCACGCCGAAGCCGAAGGCAGCGGCCCGCTACAGCAGGCCCTGGCCCAGGCCGCACGTGACCACAGCGTCTGGCTGATCGGCGGCACCTTGCCGCTGCATGCTGAAGCGCCCAACCGCGTGCGCAACACCACCCTGGTGTGGAACCCGCAGGGCCAGCCAGTGGCCCGCTACGACAAGATCCACCTCTTCGCCTTTGACAACGGCCGCGAGAGCTATGACGAAGGCCGCGTGCTGGAGGCGGGCACGCAAGCCCAGGCCTTTGAGGCCGAAGGCTTCAGATTGGGCCTGTCGATCTGCTACGACCTGCGCTTCCCCGAGCACTTTCGCAGCCTGATGACCCCACCTTGCGACGTGCTGGTGGTGCCCGCTGCCTTCACCTACACCACCGGCCAAGCCCACTGGGAGCTGCTGCTGCGCGCCCGCGCGGTGGAAAACCAATGCTATGTGCTGGCCATCGGCCAAGGTGGCCAGCACGACAACGGCCGTCGCACCTGGGGCCAAAGCATGGTCATCGACCCCTGGGGCCACATCCTCGCCCAACAAGCCGAAGGCCCCGGCGTGGTCCTGGCCGACATCAGCCATGAGCGCATGGCGGAGGTGCGGACACAACTGCCGGCGTTGAAGCACAGGCGGTGTTGAGGGTGGGGGTGTGCTCGGCAGAGAGGCATCTGTTTCCACACAAGAAAGTTGGATATGGCCAAAGCCGCCCGCCTGCGCGCCATCGCTTACGCAAGTGCGCTCTTGTTTAGCAGCTCGATCTGGCTATATGCTCACTCAGGCTTGGCGCTTACGTTGGACCCTGTGACCGGCGAGAAGGGCTGTGTCAGTATGCTCGCCCAATACGTCGGGCTCAATGAGTCGGATTGGCGGTTTACCGCAGTTCAGTGGTACAGCTTGCTTTGGTTGCCGATTGCTCTCGTTGCAATCATCTTGCTTTTGTTCATGGCAGTGCAGTGGCGGCGCAAGTAGGGGCTGGGGCTGTGTCCAGCCGGTGAGTCAAGCCGTGGTCGTGTTCAACCTGTCATTCCATCGGACAGACTGCACCATCTCATTAATTCAAACGTTGTTTTTCGCAGTCCATGATGCCCTTTCCGACCGTCCTTGACACCCAGTTGGTGGGAACCTATGGTGCAGTAGCCAAGGCTGGCGGTGGCTATGTCTGGGATGAGGTATTGGAGTATCGGGTTTGGTGTCATCTTGAGCACGGCGCACCCGACGAAGCAGATGGCAGCGACTACTACTACGCGTTCGCTTTCTACGAAGATGCCGCGGAGTTCGCGCTGTCGAAGCCGCGAACCGAAGAGCCGCTCGCTCTCATACTTCAGCGCGAGCACATCGACGAGCCCGAGGATGGACACTACGTGCATGTCCGCGAAGAACGCGTAGCTGAGTGGCCAGTCGAGTTCCTTGCCCGGCCTCGCCGTACTGAGCAAACGATTCCAGCGTTCATGGCCCCAGACGCACCGTTGAACCGCCTGGCCATACTGCGCGGCCAAGCATGAACCGCATGCACCCCTATTGAATCCATGAATGCACGGGCTGTGAGCCCCAATCAGCCATGCGATTGGATCGCCTGCAGGACCTGCTCACGGCTAAAGTCGAGATCATGTTTCGGATCTCCCCGTTGCTACCTGTTTCGCTGACCCTTTGCTTTCTCGGGGGTGTGTTGGCGCTGGTCACTGGTGTCAGCCATGTACTGTTAGCCGCAGACTGCGGCCATGATGCTTCGAACAGCTCGGGCCTAAAGCTCACTCCTATGCGGTCAGTTAAGCTTGAACCTTGAATGAGGGAATTCGG
>JAXHNT010000091.1:0-17526 GCA_034520165.1 Ideonella sp. | reverse complement strand
AGTTACGTATTGCTGGCCACTGATGGCGGCAATGTGGAACAGGGCCGCGCCATGCTGGCCCGCGAGATCCGCGTGCGCAACCCGAAGAAGAAGGGCATCTACCTGTCAGCCGTGCGCTCTTTTGTCTTCAATGAAGTGCTGGGCCTGCGCATTCAACAAGGGCTGTGGGGCCAGACCCTGCCCGGCGACGTGCTGACCGACGCCGGCCAGCCCACCGGTCCGCTGTGGGGCCGTGGCCGCGTAAGCACCACCGACGACGCGCAAGCCCTAGAGAACAGCGTGGCCGAACGCCACGCCACCCTGTGCAGCGGCATGGAGTTTGCGGGCCTGGACCAAGAACGCCGCGCCCTGGTAGCCCTGCCCGCCGAGATGAGCTGGGAATGGCCGCAGGCCGACCAACTGGTGATCAGCTTCACCTTGGCCGCGGGCACTTATGCCACAACGGTGTTGGGCGAGATCATCGGCACCACGGAGCCAGAGCGGCTCTTGGACGGAGCGCCTGGGGCGGTAGAGCAATAACTTGGTTTCTGAGAATTCAGACGCCGAGCGTTGAAATGGAAGAACGCTCAGTCGTCACAGGGTTGTGGGTATCCAACAGGCTCGTATGAACGCGCATCAGGTCGGGTTCGGCATCGACGTTCCGCCAGCGCCGGGACGGGCCGGACGCGGCGCAAAAGCGTCATGGTCTAGCGCACCCTCATCATCGAAGCAAGAAAGAGCGCACCAGGGTCAGCTCGCCGGGCTTACGCAGGGGCACGCGAAAGGTCTGCTGCTTTTCTTGCAGCGTGCCCTCATGCTCAATGACGGCCACCTGGGCCACGGTCAAGTCGTCGCGCAAGTCACCAGCGCCGTAGTAGTTGACGTACACATGCCAGGGGCCGGGCGGCGGTGCGGGGTGGGCAAAGATCTCGGGGCCAAAGCCGGTGGTCACGTCCACATCCAGCGCGCCGCCGTTGGGCACGACCCGGTTGCCGAAAAACACGTGCTGCCCATCGGGCGAGACCACATGCAGGTCGACGTCGGTGTTGTCACTGCTCCAGCTCAGCACCACCCGCAACTTCACCCGGGCACGGCCGGGGTTGGCCTCGACGAACTGCGCACGCTGGCCGGCCCCTGAGCTGCCCGGCGCACGCACCGTCACCCCATGCGCGCCCGCGCCAAAAGACCAGGGCCGGGCGAACTCACCATCTGGGCCTATCTCTAAAGGGATGGCCACACCGTCCACCACCAAGGTGCCGGGCTTGCGAGGCCTATCTGCCTTGGCCTGCGCCGACTGGGCAATGCGGCCCTTGATGAGCGCCGTCTCGCTTCGCCCCAGAGTGTTGACGCTGGCCGCCGGGTAATGCACCTCCTGCACAAAATCCTGCTGCTGCGAGGGCGTGGCACGCCAGCCGCCACGGGGGGTGTCAAGCTGTACCTGGGCCAAAACCGGCAGGGCCAAAAGACAGCCGGTGCTCAAGGCCAAACGGATCAGAACGGATGAGCGGGCGAGAGTTTTCATGGTGTTTCAGCTATCGGCCAAGCTTTGGGCCAGGCGCTCAACAAAGGCTTCGTCCCGGCCTCGGGGGTGATGACGAAAAGCCAGGTGCAGGTATTCATGGATCAGGGTCACGCGGCCTTCGCGGCTCAGCCACTCGCGCACATGGATGCGCAGGCGGCGCTGGTCCGAGTGCGGCACGCCTTGCTGAAGCTGGCAGACCTGAACGGCGGTGGCGGGGGGCTCATAGCCCACCTCGGTGTGTAGGCGGCTGCGCCAGCGCTGTTGGCGCTCTTTCAGCCACTGGCTTGCCTCAGCCAGGGGCTGGCAGTCGGCCACGCTGTCCACACCGGCCAGCGCCCCGGTCGGAAAGGCCTGCCGCAAGATGGCCTCAAAGCCCAGGCCCTGGGCGGCCTGGCGCTCGGCCTGTCGCCAGGCCAAGACCCCCGGCCCGGCCTGGTCCAGGTGGTAGCGCACCGGAGCCCCGCGCAGCACCAGGTCTGCGGTAAAGGCCACCACCGCCTGGGCCGCCGGGCTGGGCGGCTGGGGGCTGACGCGCTGGGCGCGACTGTCGTCATCCACCGCCCGGCAGCCGCCCTGCTCGGTAGTGTTGTGCAGCAGCCAAGTGCGGGCCGCAATGGCCAGAGCACGGGCCGCCTCGGTGCGGGTGGCGTCGGCCTCGCGGTCTAGCACCCGGGCGACATAGTCTTCCAGCGGCAGCCGGGCCCACAAGCGAGGCTGGCCGCCCTCCAGCCGCAGTTGCAGCGCCGCGCTGCCCTGCAGCGCCACGCTTTGGCCGTTGGCAAAGCGCAGTTGGTAGCGCGCAGGGGCCAGCGGGCCGGGCTTGGCAGGCTGGCCGTCAACCCGCTGCACGCTGGCCAGCGGGTAACGTTTGAAAAATGCCACCTCCACACAAGCCTGGGCCCTCAACTCTGCCGCATCCGGCTGGCGCAGCAGCATCTGCGAGGGCTGCCACTGCTGTACGATCCAGCCCGCCTGGGCGCGCAGCGCGCTGCGGCTGGTGCCGCCCGCGCCAAACCAAAACGGTGTGCCGTCGGCCAGCCAACCCGCTGCTCCACCAATGCGCTCATTGTTGGCGTTACGCCAAGACCAGGTTTTGAAGCGTGGCCCGCTGCCTAAAGCGGCCAGCACGCCGGGCTCGCGCAGATTGTTAGGCAACAAGGCCTGGCGCGCCGCTTGGCGGGCCTCGGCGGGGACTTGCTGCAAAGCGTGCAGCAGGCTGGTCACGGGCACTTGGGTGGCGGGCTGCATCACGGCCAAGTCTTGCAGCCAAGCCGTGGCCCCTCCACCACTGCCGCGCTCGGCCTGGCTGCGCCAAAAGGCCTGCCAAGCGGGGGCGCGTAGGCCCAAGCGCTGCGGCGCAAAGTACGGGCCGCAGGAGCGGGCCAAGGCGGTGTCGCGGTCCACGGACTCCCCGGGCTCGCAGCAGTATTCTTCATCGTCGCGGCGCTGGGCCGCATCGCAACGGTAGGCGGGCTCTTGCTCGGCCTGGGCCACCAAATAGCTGTAGACAAACAGCTTCCACAGGCTGCCCAGCGGCGCGCTTGTGGCACCGGCCGTGGCAGGTGCGGCCTGCACCACCCCCGCCTCGTCCAGCCACAGCAGTTGAGGGGTGGGGGTGCTGGCGGGCTTGGCCCACGCCCCGCCCAGGCTCAAGCCGCACAGCAGAGCGCCCGCCACCCGCCACAGCGGGCAGCGCCCCCAAGACAGACAAGGCACGCGGGCTAGGCGCATGTTCAGCGCACCTCCATGCTGGCCCAGCGGCCGGTGTTGTCTTGGGCCTTGGCCTCTGGCTCATACATGCGGTAGATGCGGCTGGCGGGCAGCTTGTACTGGCCGCGCTGGGCGAAGCGCAGCAGGTGGCGCACCGTCACCGTGGACTGGGCCGCCAGCGCATCAAAGGGCACGGCATAGCCACGCGCGGTGGCTTGGTGAATAGCCCGCTCCAGCGGCACCATCTTGTCGCCCTGCTGCAACTCCAAGCCCCAGGTGCTGGACTCCACCGAGGCCCCCGGTGGCAGCGGCACCTCCAGCAAGGCCCAGCGCATGGCCTTCTCGCTGCGCACGCTGAGCTGGTCCAAATACAAGGCATTGCTGTCCAGCGGCGTGCCGGGTTTGACGGGCTCCAGCTTGATCTGCAAGCGGCCGTCGTCCGCCTTGGCGGGGGCCGAGGCAGCACGCGCTGCCGAGGCGGCCTTGTCTGGCGCAGGCTTGTCTTGGGTCACCACCTTGAAGAGCTGGCGCTCGACTTGTACCGGCAGCACCGCGCTCGCAGCGTCAGCAGGAGCCTCAGCGCTTGCAAAGCTGACATAGGCCACGGCGGCTTTGGCACTGCCCGCCAAGCTGAGCTGGGTGGGGCGGGCCGCCGCCTCTGGCAAACGCCAGCTCGTCTCGCCCGTGCTGCTGCGCTGGGCCACCCAAGGTGCAGCCAAGGCGTTCGCCTCCACCCTCAACTCGGGCCGTCCGCCCAAGGCCTTGTGCAGCCACAGCAGGGACTGGGCCCTGTCAAACGTAGGCACTTCCCCCCGCACCTGGGCCAGCAGGGCACGCGCTTGCTCGGTGCCGCCGCGCTGGGTCAGCACCAGCAGGCTTTGCACCAGCGGCGCGGGCACGTTAGCCAGGCGCTGAGCTGCGGCCTCGGCCTCGGCCTTCTGGGCGGGCGTGGCCCGGCCACCGGCCGTGTGCACGGCCAGCACCAAGGCCATGTCGCGGCCGTTCACGGCCTCGGGCGAGCGCATCACCAAGCTGCCGCTTTGCTGGGCCAGGGCGGCTGGGTCTGCGGCGGGTTGGGCTTGCAGTTGCTCCAGCAGCGCGGCCTGCATGCTGCCCACCGGCAAGCCCATCTCCTGCATCCACTGCAAGGCCAAAGCACGTTGCAGCGGCGTCATGGCCGCGCCCTGCTTGGCATACACGTCCAGCAGGCGCTGCCAATGGCCGTCGGGCAGGCTGGCCCGCAGGGCCTGGGTGGCGCGCCAGTCGGCATAGTAGGCATAGGCCGTCAAGAAGCCGTCGGCCTCCATCTGGCGGCCCCACCAGCCAAAGCGGGCTTCGGGGCCGGCCATCTGGGCCAGAGCCATGCGGGCGGTGGCCAAGCGCTGGGTGAGCTGCGGTGCCAGCGGCTGTTGTGCCGCCGACAGCGATTGCAGCGCCAGGCTCAACGGCAGCAGTCGGCTGGCGGTTTGCTCCACGCAGCCATAGGGGTAGTCCACCAGCTCATCCACCCAGCGGCTGAAGGCGGCGGCGGCCGGGTCGGCCGCCAGGGTGACCCGAACCTGCCGCGCATCGGCCGGCAGCTTGAGCGCCGCACTGCCACTGCTGAGGTCCAGCACCAGCTCGCGGGGCGCGGCCCAGTTCAGCGGCAGGCGCTGTAGCGGGCTGCGCAGGGTGTCCACCAGCTTGCCCTCACTGCGCAGTTGCAGGCTCAACTCCAGCGCCCCCACCTGCTCGGCCTGCAGCGGCAGGGTCACAAAGTTGGCCCCCGGCTTGAGCTTGACACTGTCTTTAAGCTCAATGCCCGGCCCGCTGACCGACCATTCCACGCTGCGCTCTTCCTGCCCTTGGTTGAACAGGGCCACGCTGGCCTGGGCCTTGTCGCCCACGCGCTGCCAGTCGGGGCTGGTCCATTTGGCATAGAAGGGTTTGTCGCTGCGCACCCAGGCGGTCTGCTGGCCCACCAGGCCGCCGGGCTCGATGGCCCGAGCGGTGATGCGCCAGCGGGTCAGGGAGTCGGGCATGGTGAAGCTGAAGCGCACTCGGCCGCTGGCATCACTGCGCAGGCTGGGCTGCCAGGAGGCGGTGTCTACGTTGTCACGCCGGGGCCGCTCCAGGGTTTTGACGGCCCGCTCATTGACCTGGCCTCGGCTGGGCAGCTCGCCCACCTTGCGGGTCGCCAGGTCGTAGCCGATGAAGTTCAGCGAGGCGGCGGTGGGCACATTGTTGCGGCGGGGGTGATAGAAGAAATCGTCGATGCTGGGGGCGATCTCGGGCTGGAGCACGTAGATCATTTCGTCGACCACGCCCACCGCCACCTCGGCCGACCCGGGCTTGCCGTCCACCAGGGTGTTCAGCTCGACCGTCACCGTCTCGCCCGGCGCATAAACCTCGCGCTCGGTCTTGATGCCCAGGCTGATGCGGGGTTGGGCCACCTTCAGGCCCTGGTTTTGGAACACCATGTCGCCATGTTGAACCGTGGCCACCGAGAGCGTGATGTTGGGGCTCATCTCGCTGCTCACCTTCAGGCTCACCTGCCATTGGGTGGGGTTCAGGCGCTTGGCGCTGAGGCCGCTGGGAGGTTGGGTCTGCAAGCCTGCGGCCTCGACCTGATCCCGCTCCAGGCTGAGCAGGGCCTGCTCCACCGGCTCGGGGAAGGTCAGCAAGGCCTGGGCCATCTCGCCCGGCTGGTAGCTGGGCTTGTCAAAGACGATGTCGATGCTGCCCGCCGGCGCCTTCTGCCCCTCGCCGCTGACCCAATGGCTGGTGGCTGCGACGATGCGACGCTGCTCATCACGCAGAGTCACGGTGTAGGAGCCGGGCTGCTTGAAGCTCAGCGACACTGTGTCGCCCGTGCTGCCGAGCTTGCCGCTGTCTTGGCTGCGGTCTTCCAGGCGCAGCCATTCCCAACTGACCGGGCGCTGCGGGGCTGTGGCCCCTTGCAGGCCCACGCCTGCGGTGGTGGCCTTATGGCTGGGCATAAAGCGGAAAGCCATGGCCTCGCCCGGGCGAGAGAACTGGGCCTGTGGCTGCAAGCGCCAAGCGGCAGCGGCACGGTCGACCAGCAGCTCTCGCGACACCCGCACCCGGTAGGCTGCCCCATCAGTGGCCAGGGCTGTCAAGATGTAACGGCTGGGTTGAGTGGATTCCGGCAGGCTGAAGCTGGCCACGCCCGAGCTGTCAGTGACCAGCTCTTGCTGGGCCAGTTTGACGGCAAAGCTGCCGCTGTAGTCCAGCTCACCATCGACCATGCTGAGCTGCTGCATGCGGGCCGTGAGCGACACCCGCGCCCGCGCCACGGGCTTACCGTCTGGGTAGTTGAGCTGGAGTTTTCCGCTGGGCTTGTCGCCAGTGTGGAAGTCGGGTTTGTCAGGCAAGACCAGCAGCTCGAAATGCGGCTTCTGGTAATCCGCCACGCGGAAGGCAGCGGTGTAGACCTGGTCGCGCAGGGCAAGGCGCAGCTCATAGCCGCCCGCCGCCGCATTGCTGGGCAGCATGAAGCGGCCATCGGCCCCCGAGGCGCTGGCAAAGCGCAGGGTCTGGCTGGCCACCACTTGGCCTGCCGGGTCCAACGCACTGAGCTGGATGTCGCCATCGGGCAAGGCGGTGGAGCTGCGGGCGCTTTTGAACTCGCGGCCGGTGACCTTGACCATCACCGTGTCGCCCGGCCGGTAAAGCGGCCGGTCGGTGGTGGCATAGACCTTGGTGTTGTAGATCTCGCTGTCGTAGTAGAAGTTTTCAGAGATGAACACGCCCCCTGCCGGGTCTTGGCCGAAGAGGTAGGTTTGCTCGGGGGCCACATGGTCCAGACGGGCCAGGCCCTGGGCATCGGTGCTGCCGCTTTTGAGCACGCCCACGCCATCGGTCCAGACTAGCTTGGCCCCCGGCACCGCCGCACCGGCGCTGCGCTGGGCCGTCCAGACCAGCATCTGCTGGCCCGAGACCTTGGTCACCGCCACGGTGTCGCTGACAAACAGCAAGGTGGTGGCGCGGTACTGGCCAGCCATGGCCTCCACCAGATAGAGGCCTGGCTTTTGCGGGGCCAGAGGCACTTGCACATTGCCCTCGCTGGGCTTGATGAACTCGCTGCTGCTGCCCTCCAGCTTCAGGTCTTTGGGCGGCGCAATAGGGCGGGCAAACTGTACCGGGTAGCGCAGCCGCTCCACCACGGGCAGGCCGGGCAGCGGCTTGAACTGGCGCGGCTCCTCAAAGCGCGAGGGCGCGGTGAGACCATTGGGCGTTTTGAGCTGGGGGGCTTGGGTGGTGACGGCTTTACGGGCGTCCGCAGAAAACAGCTTTTGCCAGGCCTGACGTGACTTCACCACCCAGTTGTCCCACACATAGGTCAGGGCATTGGCCAGCCCATCGCCCGCAGCCAAGCCGTCGACCTGAATACGATGTAGGTTGCGCTGCTTTTGCAAAAAGGCCAGCGGGTCGGGGATGCGGTAGACCACCACATCTACCCCACCCAGGTGCTCGAGTTGCTTGGGGGCATTCACCTCCAGCCTCACCATGGGCCGCTCGGAGGAGCCGTAGGTGGCATCGCTGAGCAAGAAAAAGGGCTCACCCACAAAGGGCTCATACACAGCGGTCAGCGGGGGCGCTTCGGCCACCGCTGGGCGGGCCGCCTGGCTGGTGGGGGCCAGGGCCCAGAGGCTGGCGCACAGCGCGGCCAAGCCCAGGCGACGGCCCAAGGAGGAAGGGAGGCGTGATTTCGGCGTCATGGGGGATGCGATGAATCAGGGCGCCAGAAAGGCGAGGCGGTAAAGGCCGCGGAAGTTGGGGTTGTCCGTGCTGGGACGCCAGCGGGTGTCCTGCCAGGCCATGAGTTGGGCTGGGCGCAGGGCGCGCAGGCCGCTGTCACCCGGCTGCTGGCGGCCCGTGTGATAGGCGATGTAGGGGCCCATCCAGACCATCAGGTGCTGGTCGTCACCGAAGTCGTAGAACAGCAGATCGGCAGACTGCGCCTGGGCCAGATTGCGGCCCACCAAACGAGTGTTTTCTTGGACCAGCTCCAGCGCGCCCACAAAGGCCGCACGGCTGCCATCCGCCCGCCGCCAGGCGTGGCGCAGCGGGCTGGCCTGGGCCGGGTCCAGGTCGGGCGGCAGGCGCTTGCCCAGCAGGCCCATGCTGCGTCGCCAGGCCAAGTCGTGGTCGCGCAGGGCCTCGGCCACCGCAAAGCGCACCAGCCCCGCGCAGTCCCGGTGGGTCCATCGCGGGGTGGGGCCACTCTCCAACTGGGCATGGATGAGCACCACCAGCCAGTCGCGCAGGCGGCGGCTTTGCACGGCATCCAAGCCTGCGGGCGGCGGGCTTTGCGCCCAGGCGGGCCAACCCAGGCCCGCCGTGCAAGCGGCCACCAGGCCCGTCTGCAACACGCTGCGGCGCAGTGGCTGGTGAATGTGCGACCAGCAGGCCGCGCTCATGGCTGCGCGGCCTTGAGTGGCTGCCAGCTCAGCGCCTGCCAGCCCTGGGCATCGGGCTTGCCCTGCAAGACCGCCTGGCTGGCGGGTAACTTGCCCAGGCTGACCAAGCGCGGCAGCAAATGGGTTTCTACGGCCTGCCTAAAGCCTGCTTGCTGCGGTGTGATCACCGCCAATGTCTCGCGCTTGATCAAGGCCGTCAGCGGGGTGGGGGCCACCACCATCAGGGTCTGGGCAGGGTTGCTCAGGCTGTCCGCCAAGCTGGGGTAGCGCCGAGCCAGGGTAGCCTCTGCCTGTGCCACCAACTCTGCATCGGGGGAGAACACCCACCAGTCCCCGACCCGCGCCAAACGAAGCTGGTAGGCCGGGCCGTCGGGGCCACGCACTGCACCGTAAGGGGCCGCGATGCGCGCGTCCAGCGCTGGGCCGTCGGCGGTTTGCACTTCTGCTGCGGCAGGCAGCAGCCAGTTGGAAAAGTCTTGCAGCACCTGGGCGCTGGGGGCTGCCCCTTTGGCATGGGCCACCCACAGCGGAGTGTGCATTTGTGATCGCTCATACCAACAGACCCCGGCCGCCCCGTCAAAGGCATCGGCCAGACGGCCGAGGGCCGCAGCCTGTGCACTGCGCTGGTCCTTATCCGTAGCCTCAGCCCCCGAGGCCGGTGGGGCCGCAACCGACGTGGCCGCCCCTTCCATGACATGGCGGGTCTGGGTCCAATCGACATGCAGCATCGAGCAGGCCGCTGCCTGGCTAGGCAGGGCCGACCACGGCCCGTTAGAGGTCCCCGCCGCTGCACCTTGGTAGCGCACTAGGCTGTTGAGCTGGCCACCACCGGGCGACAGGTCCAGCCGCAGGGCCTGGAGCGACGGGAAGAATTGCTGATAGCCAAAGGACAGCATCGCGCCGCTGGCCACCAAGGTGTGCTGTGTGCCGGGCTCGCTCAGGCCAAAGTAGCGCCTCCACACGCCCTGTGCGCCGCTGTCGCCAGAGATCAAACCTGCGATCACCTCCGTCGCCTGGGGGTCGGCCTCGCGCTCGTTGCTGAACAAGAGGCCCGGGTCCGACAGCACCACCACCCGGTTGCCCAGGCTGATGAAGGCCAAGGTACGGCGCGTGGACAGTTGCAGCGCATAGACCGGCAAGCCTTCCAGATGCCAGCTTGTGGTCTTGATCTCGCCAATGACCGTCAGTTGTTGGTCTTTGGTGGCCACCGTGGCCAAGCCCTGCAAGGCCTTCGCCAGGCTGCCGCGCGTCATGGCCAAGGCCCAGTGGCGCGGCGCACCCTTGGCATCCGTCCACAACGCCACCTCAGAGGGCTCATCCAGCGCCAGCGCCAGCAATTGGTCGCTCAGGCTGGGGTCATGCTCAAAAGCCACGCGCCGCAGCGCGCCGCTCAGGCCCAGTCGGTCTTCGTGCTCTTCGTAATATAGATTCGGCCCGATAAAGCTTGAAATTCATGAATCCGCCCCCAAGTGATTGGGATGGAAAAAGAAGACGCAAGATTTCAAACGTTGGAGCAATTACACGAGAGACGCAAGCAAGTCGTGAGGTTGCACAAAAAGGTATCAAGGTCATGCAGATTGTGGGCATGACGGGGCTGAGCTACCCGACGGTTCGCAGCGCGATTGACCTGTTTGAAGCAGGGGGTTGGGCGGCAGTGCGGCCGGGCTTGCGAGGGCGCAATCGGGGCGATGGGCGGGTGCTCAGCGAGGCGCAGGAAAAGAGCGTGCAGCGCATGATCATTGACCAGCGGCCCGAGCAGCTCAAAATGGACTTCAGTCTGTGGAGTCGGGCGGCGGTGGGCCAACTCATTGAACAAGAATTTGGCATCCAATTGCAGGTGCGCAGCGTGGGTAAATACCTGGCGCGCTGGGGCTTCACGCCGCAAAAGCCGATCAAGCGTGCGTACGAGCAAAGTCCCGCTGCGGTGCAAGCCTGGCTAGAGGGTGAATACCCCGCCATCGAGCAGCGCGCAAAGGCCGAAGAGGCCGAGATTCACTGGGGTGACGAGACCGCCTTGGTCAACACGGACGTGCGTGGCAGAAGCTTCGCGCCGATGGGCAAAACGCCGGTAGCCATGGCCATTGGCGGCACGCGCCAGAAGCTGTCGATGATCGCCACGGTGACCAACCAGGGCAAGGCACGCTGGATGATCATTGAAGAAGCGTTCGATGCTGAAAAGCTCATTGAATTTTTACAAGCCTTGGTCAAAGACGCGGGCCGAAAGGTCTTCCTGATTCTGGACAATTTGCGGGTTCATCACAGCAAATTGGTGAAGGCTTGGGTGGCAGAACACAGTGAGCAGATCGAGCTGTTTTACCTGCCCAGCTATAGCCCGCAACTCAACCCGGAAGAGAGGCTGAATGCGGACCTGAAACAAGAGATGGGCAAGCGCGTTCCAGTCCGCACAAAAGCCAAGTTACGTGAGGCGGCGAATGAGCACATGATGATGCTGGAGCAGACGCCCGAGCGTGTGATGAGCTACTTTCAAGACCGGCGCGTTCGCTACGCTGCGGGTTAAGACTTCAGTGGGCCGGAGCAATAAAAGGCGAAATCGGCCGTGAGCAGATCGCGCAGCATCGGGGCTTTGACCAAGTCGCGCGGCAGGGCCGACAAAGACGGCGTGGCCACATAAGCCGCAGGTTGGCTCAGGTCCACGTCCAGGGCGTTGATCCGCCCCTCATACCGCTTCCAACCCCACAAGCCCCCTGCCCACGCCGCCAAGCCAACCCCGGCCACCGCGAGCACCCCCACTCCGATCATCCACTTGCGCTGCACAAGCTCTCCTTCTTCTCTTCTATTGAGCCCCACCGAGGGGGATGAGCCAGTCTATCGCGCCGAAGGCCGGGGGGGCAGCCCAGCCCGTCAACAAATGGCTCAGGGATATTCCACGCACATCGCCAAAAGCGATTGTTTGCATTTATCGCTAATGTCGATAAAATTAAGCCTCTCGACCATCACGGCAATTCAGCCACGCCGCCTCTACCCATGAACCAGATCCTCAGCATCCCCAGCCAAGTTGGCCTCGTCTTGAAAGCCCAGCGCAAAGGCGCCAAGCTGAGCCAGAAGCAACTGGCGGCCAAACTGGGCCTGAGCCAAAACCGCCTGTCGGAGTTGGAGACGGACCCTGGCTCTATGCGGGTGGATCAGTTGTTGGCGCTGTTGCATGCGCTGGGCCTTGAGTTGCAGGTTCAGGCCCAAGGCAGCGTGGGCCAGCAGCCCGCCCCACCCACGGTTGAGTGGTAAGGCAGGCCAGCACCATGGGGCGCCCCAGCAAAAGCAGAGCCCTCTCAGTGTGGGCCAATGGCGAGCGGGTTGGCACCTGGGCCATTCCAGCACGGGGCGACATGGAATTCACCTACGACCCAGGCTGGATGGCCGCTGAGGCTGGGCGGCCGCTGTCGCTGTCTCTGCCCTTCACCGAGGCGCAGGCCCTGCGTGGCGACGTCGTGCACCACTACTTCGACAACCTGCTGCCCGACAGCGAGGCCATCCGCCGCCGCTTGGCCACCCGGTTCAAGACGAGCACCTTAGAGGCCTTCGACCTGCTGGCGGCCATTGGGCGCGATTGCGTGGGCAGCGTCCAGCTGCTTGGTGCGGACGAGTCGCCTGCCCCTGTCACCCGCATAGACGCCACCCCGCTGAGTGAGCATGAGGTGGAAGCGCTGCTGCTGCAAGCAGCGGGCGCAGCCACAGCGCCGCCCACAGAGGCGGACGACAACACCCACCTCCGCATCTCATTGGCCGGTGCCCAAGAGAAAACCGCGCTCTTGTGGCACAACGGCCAATGGCAGCGCCCGCACGGTGCCACACCCACCTCGCACATCTTGAAGCTGCCTATCGGCCTGGTGGGTGCGCGCAAGGCAGACTTTGGCAGCTCTGTAGAGAACGAATGGCTCTGCATGGAGCTGCTGCGCGAGCTGGGCCTGCCCACCGCCAAAGTGGCCATGCTGCAATTTGGCCGCCAGAAGGTGCTGGGCGTAGAGCGGTTTGACCGGCACATGCACTCTTCTGGCACTTGGCTGATGCGCCTGGCGCAAGAAGACTTTTGCCAAGCCACCGGCACCGCGCCCCACCGCAAATACGAAGCCGATGGCGGCCCCGGCATTGCAGACATAGCCCGCATTCTGGCGGGCTCGGTGAACGCACAAGCCGACCTGAAAAACTTCCTCAAGGCACAGTTAATGTTTTGGATGCTGGCCGCCCCCGACGGCCACGCCAAGAACTTCAGCCTGCGCATCTTGCCGCGCGGCCGCTATGCGCTGACGCCGCTTTACGACGTGATGTCCATCTGGCCCGTGGAGGGAAACAGCGCCAGCCAGTTCTCTTGGCACAAAGCCAAACTGGCCATGGCGCTGCAGGGCAAAAACAGACACTACCGCTTTAAGGACATCCAGCGCCGCCACTTCAACGAGACAGCGGCCAGGCTCTTTCAACGCGACAGCGCAGAGGATGTCATTGAAGAAGTGCTGCAGGGCCTGGAGCCTGCCATTGCGGCCGTGGCGGCGCGGCTGCCTGCGGGCTTTCCGGAGAGGGTGGCGGGGGCTATCTTTGACGGGGTGCGGAGGATGGCGAAGGTGTTGGCCGACTCAGCGGGCTCATTTTGATGAGCCGATAGCAGGCCTCCACCACGCTCACTCGGCCACCTACTTCGCCGGGTGATCTCAATCAAAAGCGGCACATGTCGGTACATGGCCAGATCGTCAACGACGCGATCGAACTCAGCTAACTGTCATGACCCGGACGGTGCACCCTGGATGATGGAAGAGACTTCGGGTGTGCGGGGCGGCGTGGGTAGAGGTCGGTCAATTCTTTGATGGTCAAACCGCGATCGCTAACTTGACCCGCTGCCGACCACTCGTACCCAGGATTGCCTGCGAGCGCTGCCTGCCCCGTGAGGGGTCGAGCACGCCTGACAGCCCACATTAAAGAGAGCCGCCGGGCTTGCCCGGCAGGCCGTTGGTCGGCGGCACCTGCGTCGCCCCGCACGCTTGTGATTGTTGTTCAAGCTGCAGGAGAGCCGACGATGGATTTGACCCCGATGCACAAGCGCGTGATCGCGCTGGACGTTCACCAGACCAAGATCACGGCGTGCGCCGTGGTCGAACACGACGATGGCCGCGTGGAGGTCATCAAACTGGACTTTGGTGCCTTCAAACGCGATCGCAGGGCCTTGGCCCAGTGGGCGCTGCAGATCAGGCCCGAGGTGGTGGTGATGGAGAGCACGGGGGTGTACTGGAAGAGCCCGTTTGCGGCGCTGGAGGCGGTGGGGATCATGGCGTGGGTGGTCAACGCGCGGCATGTCAAGGCTGTGCCAGGTCGCAAGACCGACATGGCCGATGCGCAGTGGCTGGCCACGCTGGCGCGTGCCGGGTTGCTGCGCGCGTCGTTCATCCCGCCCAAGGACTTGCGCGAGTTGCGTCTGGTGGCGCGTCAGCGCCAGAAGCTGGTGGGCATGTGCAGCGCCGAGAAAAACCGGCTGCACAAGGTGCTGGTGGAGGCTCCTCGTCGTTTAGTGTGGATCCCAACACCGACAATTCCGACTTTCTGGCCTGCCTGAGCGTCCAGTGATGCACCTCCAAAGTGCCACGCAGTGTGCCAGTCAAGCGCTGTTTTGAAGTTGAGCCGTTATGAGCATTGAAGTCGAAGCCTTGTTCACCAGTGCGCTTGGATTGCAGCGCCCTTGGGTGGTGGAGAGTGTCAAGCTTGATACTGCAAAGAGGCGCATTGACTTTGAGGTCAGCTGCCAAGATGCCAAGCTGGTTTGCCCGCACTGTGGCGCGGCTGATCAGATGGTGCATGACCGACTGCGCCGATCCTGGCGACACCTGGACTTCTTCCAATTCGAGGCCTGGATGCATGCTGATGTGCCACGCGTGGCCTGTACGGCGTGCGGCAAAACGACGCAAACTCCGGTGCCGTGGGCGCGTGAAGGGAGCGGCTTCACGCTCTTGTTTGAAGCGCTAGGCTTGACGCTTTGCCAAGGCCTGCTGGTGCGCCAGGCCGCGCACATGCTGCGGGTGCAAGACAAGCAACTCTGGCGCCGCATTGAGCACTACGTCAGCAAGGCGCGTCACCTGCAAGACATGAGCCAAGTCAAGCTTGTGGGCATCGATGAAACGAGCCTGCGCAAGGGCCACGAGTACATCACCGTGGTGCATGATTTGGATGAAAAGCGCTTGCTCTTCGCCACCTCTGGCAAAGACCATAAGACGTTGCAAGCCTTCGCGCAGGACCTGCAAGCCCATGGCGGTGAGCCCACCGCGATTGCACATGCCTGCATGGACATGAGTGCAGCCTATGCCAAGGGCGCGGCGTTGTATCTGCCCAATGCCAAGATCAGTTATGACCGCTTCCACGTGGTGGCGCTGGCCAATGAGGCGATGGACGAAGTGCGCAGCGCGGAGTGGAAAACTGAAAGCGCAAAGGTGCGCGAGGCCTTGGGCGAGATGGATGCCAAAGAGCGCAAAACTCTGCTGTGGGCGACAAGGCGCAACCCGTCGAGTTGGAGTGCAACGCAGATCAGCGCCATGCACTGGCTGCAACGAGCCAACCTAAAAACCACGCGGGCTTGGCGCTTGAAGATGGCCCTGCGTGCGGTGTTTGCCAGCGCCCGAACACACAACCAAGCCGAGCAAGCCAGCATGGATCTCAAGGCCTGGATCTCGTGGGCAAGGCGCAGCCGCTTGGTGGCCTTCAAACGCCTTGGCAAAACGCTCAAGACTCACTTTGATGCCGTGGTGCGCGGCATGCTGGATCACCGCAGCAACGCCTTCGTTGAAGCGATGAATGGCTTGTTGCAACAGGCAAAAAGGGCAGCCCGAGGGTTCCGCACTGCCGCCTGCTTTATCAACATCGCCTACCTGCGCATGGGCAAGCTGACGCATCTGCCGGTCTCACCATTCGCGCCTGCCGCATCACGCCAATCCTAGCTATCCGGGCCTCAGAGATGACTTGTCTGATTCCACACTATTGCTCCGGCCCACTGAAGTCTTAACCCGCAGCGTAGCGAACGCGCCGGTCTTGAAAGTAGCTCATCACACGCTCGGGCGTCTGCTCCAGCATCATCATGTGCTCATTCGCCGCCTCACGTAACTTGGCTTTTGTGCGGACTGGAACGCGCTTGCCCATCTCTTGTTTCAGGTCCGCATTCAGCCTCTCTTCCGGGTTGAGTTGCGGGCTATAGCTGGGCAGGTAAAACAGCTCGATCTGCTCACTGTGTTCAGCCACCCAAGCCTTCACCAATTTGCTGTGATGAACCCGCAAATTGTCCAGAATCAGGAAGACCTTTCGGCCCGCGTCTTTGACCAAGGCTTGTAAAAATTCAATGAGCTTTTCAGCATCGAACGCTTCTTCAATGATCATCCAGCGTGCCTTGCCCTGGTTGGTCACCGTGGCGATCATCGACAGCTTCTGGCGCGTGCCGCCAATGGCCATGGCTACCGGCGTTTTGCCCATCGGCGCGAAGCTTCTGCCACGCACGTCCGTGTTGACCAAGGCGGTCTCGTCACCCCAGTGAATCTCGGCCCCTTCGGCCTTTGCGCGCTGCTCGATGGCGGGGTATTCACCCTCTAGCCAGGCTTGCACCGCAGCGGGACTTTGCTCGTACGCACGCTTGATCGGCTTTTGCGGCGTGAAGCCCCAGCGCGCCAGGTATTTCACCCACGCTGCGCACCTGCAATTGGATGCCAAATTCTTGTTCAATGAGTTGGCCCACCGCCGCCCGACTCCACAGACTGAAGTCCATTTTGAGCTGCTCGG
This sequence comes from Ideonella sp., assembly GCA_034520165.1. GTDB lineage: Bacteria > Pseudomonadota > Gammaproteobacteria > Burkholderiales > Burkholderiaceae_C > Ideonella. The sequence continues at coordinate 1,134 of JAXHNT010000091.1, read as the reverse complement.
GCCGCTGGTCAATGATCATGCGCTGCACGCTCTTTTCCTGCGCCTCGCTGAGCACCCGCCCATCGCCCCGATTGCGCCCTCGCAAGCCCGGCCGCACTGCCGCCCAACCCCCTGCTTCAAACAGGTCAATCGCGCTGCGAACCGTCGGGTAGCTCAGCCCCGTCATGCCCACAATCTGCATGACCTTGATACCTTTTTTGTGCAACCTCACGACTTGCTTGCGTCTCTCGTGTAATTGCTCCAACGTTTGAAATCTTGCGTCTTCTTTTTCCATCCCAATCACTTGGGGGCGGATTCATGAATTTCAAGCTTTATCGGGCCGAATCTATAAACGACGAGGAGCCGCCGGACAGGGATGGCTAACAAGTCCGAATCTTCGACCTGCATACCCAAAGACCCCTCGCCAAGATAGTAGTCGGCGCTTCGAAACTTGAAATCGAACCGCATCTGGCACCCAGTGCAGACATAAGCAGGTGGGACCTGGCCAAGATTCATGGATGGCACTCTTCAAATATACGAGGAGCGTATGTCATCCGTACAGAACGGGGTCACGCCATCATGCAAAGAGAACACGACGTCAGCGTCATGCGGCTTAGCCACGATCGTCCCTCTTGCCTTTGCGTGAAGCAGGAACAAGGTTTGGAGGTCCGGTTTGACCATGCCGCTAAGGGCTCGCAGCATCAACGACACCCCTGTCAGATTGTTATGAACATTGTTCCAGCGTGGCTGGTCCTTCATGGCTATGTCGGCCCACAGCACTTCACGGTCAACAAGGTCGAGAACCAATGGCAGGCAGATCCTGGTGTCTGAAGCGATATCGACCTTGTCAATGACCGTACACGGCTCAAACACCTCACCTGAATTCGGATGCTGCCTCAACATCCATCCGGCAAAGCACTCCGGCAAATCACAGTAAGACTGTGCGGTGAAGCTGTTGATGACCATGACGACGAAGCGCACGCCCCGCTCACGCAGCCGGGCAATATCCAAGTCAATAAACTCTGCTGCCCCCTTCGGGGCATCGACGATGTCGCCACTGTGGTGGGCACCGTAGCCTTTCAAGTTGTAGTAGGCCAAGGTATCCAGATATTCGTGCTGCTCACCATATAGAACAGCAGAGAGATCAATGTCTGG
>JAXHNT010000075.1:0-10161 GCA_034520165.1 Ideonella sp. | reverse complement strand
CCAAAGGGCAAGGTGGTGGTAAGTGTGGCCTGAACGCAGGGCGCTCAGGCTTCTTCAACAGCCACCAAGTCTTGCTGCTTGAGCTCGGTGCCACTGGCCTGTAGCGGGGTGGCCTGCGCCAGCGCCATCCACACTTCAAAGGGCAGCGTGCAGGGCGCGTGGCGGGCGGGTCGCAGCATCTCCAGGCGGCAGCTTTCGGCCTCGCTGTGCAGCACCCACACGCCCAGGTCTTCGGGCAGTTCTTTAGGCTCGGCCATGCCCGCAGGGAAGACGTAGTAGCACTCGCTGCACAGCCCTTGGTAAGCGGCGCGCTGAGGCTTATTGCGCAGGTCTGAGAACAGATCCGCCCGGCTGACCTTGATCTCGTGCACCATGGGCTGCAGATAGGCCGGGTTGCTGGTGCGCCGTACCGAGAACAGGTCGGGCCGCGCCAGACGCCATTGGGTGGAGGGTTGGGTGGCGGCTTCAGGTGCGGGGCAGTCGTCGCCCCACAAACCCAGGGGGGCCATAAAAGGCAACTGCTTGCCTGCCGTGCCAGAGCTTGGTAGGGCAGAGGGTGCTGTGGGCTCGGCGGCTACCTGGGCACGCAGCGACAGCTCGTGCCACACCAAGCGGCCCGTGCCCACCAGCCACTCGGCCATTTGCAAGGCCAACCTGTCGTGAGCGCTGGCTTGGCGGCGCTGCGTGTGGCGGCTCTGGGCCAACAGGGCCATGCCAGGCTCGGTCAACTTCAGGCACTCTTGGCCAGGGTGCTCACCCACCAAGCACACCCAGCCTGCGGCCAAGAGGTCGATGTCGAGTGGGTCACGGCTAGGCCATCCGGCCGAGCGCCAAATCTTCATCAGGCGCGTCAGATGGGCGCGTGTGGGGGGCGGTGGGCTGAGGGGACTGCTGTGGTTCATGGCCGGGCCTGAAAAAGGTCGCACATCAATACTGTGTTTATAAACAGTATAAATGGCTTGTTCCGGATTTCTGGTGTGGGCCGATACAGTCGGAACTCCCTGGGCCGTCTAGAGTCACACAGCCTCTGTGCCCACTGAAAGCCAATCCATGAACTCTCAAGACCAAAAGTCCCTGCTCGCCGTTGCCCTCTACGCCGCCTTTGCGGATGGGGCCAAACACGACCGAGAGCGCGAAGAGATTCGCCGTATCGCCGAGTCATTGGGGTCTGAGGCTTCTGCGCCTGACCTGCGCACGCTCTATCAAGACGTGCTGCTTAAGCGCTTCACGCTGGAGCAGGCGGTGGCTGGCTTGGGCGACGAGGGCTTGCGCCACTATGCCTATGAGGTGGCGCTATGCGTGTGCGAGGCCGATGGGCAGCTCACCGACATCGAGCGCGGCTTTTTGCAGCAGCTCAAAGCCCAGCTGGGCATGGGGGAGGCGCAAGCGCAGGCCATTCAGCGCGAGGTAGAGCCCTTCATTCCGGTGGCGAGCGCCGCTGCACCGGCAGCCGTCGTCGCTGCGGCCCCACTGCCTGCCAGCGCTGCGCCGGTGCGCGCCAACGATGCTGAGTTGGACCGCTCCATCCTCAACTATGCAATCCTCAACGGCGCGCTGGAGCTGCTGCCGCAGTCTTGGGCGTCGATGGCCATCGTGCCATTGCAGGTCAAGATGGTCTACAACATTGGCCAGGCGCACGGTGTAACGATGGACCAGGGTCACATCAAAGAATTCATTGCCGCAGCGGGAGTCGGCATCACCTCGCAGTACGTGGAGCAGATGGGCCGCAAGCTGCTGAGCGGCCTGCTGGGTAAGGTGGCAGGCAAGACGATCGGCGGCATCGGTGGCGCCGCCACCGGCATGGCCTTTTCCTTTGCGACCACCTACGCCCTGGGCCAAGTCGCCAAGCGCTACTATGCAGGCGGCCGGGTCATGAGCACCGCCATGCTGCGCGAGACCTTCCAAAGCTTGCTAGCGCCTGCCAAGCAGTTGAAGTCGCAGTACTTACCGCAGATTCAAAGCCAGGCCGCCACGCTGGACGCTGGCAAAGTCATGGCCATGATTCGCGGTCGTTGAGCGCGGTGACGAAGTCGGTGGTGTAGCGATGTCTGAGAATCGACGCTTCATGATTCACCACCACACCCTGCGCGTCGCCACACCTCACCATCTGCACGAGGTGGCTACCCACCACGCGGCTTTGGTGGCGGTGGTGCAGGGCGTCAAGCAGGTGTTTGCGGGTGGGCGCGTGCAGCGCTTTGCGGCGGGCACGCTGGTGCTGATGCCCGGCGGCCTGCGCTGGGAGATTGCCAATACGCCGGCCGATAACGGTTGGTATGTGGCAGAAGTCTTGGTGCTGCAACCAGAGGTGTTGAGCCGCTTCGGCCAACAGTTTGCGGCACAGTGTGCCGTGGCTCGGGTGCCCAAGGGGGCGGTGGGGCTGACGCTGGCGAGCGATCTGAGCGAAGCCTTTGGTCGGGTGGCAGCGGTGGCGGACACGGGCGCCTCTGAGGCCCTGCGCATGCACCGTGCCCTGGAACTTTTGCTGCTGTTGGCCGAGGCGGGTTGGGCCTTTGAGCCGCCCCAAGCGCAGCGCTGGTGTGACCGCGTGCAAGCGCTGGCTGCGCATCAACCGCAGAGGCCTTGGACGCTGGCCGAAGTGGCAGCACGTTGGCAATTGAGCCCGAGCAGCTTGCAGCGGCGTCTGCGCGAAGAGGGTCACACCTTGCAAGCCTGTTTGCGCCAAGGCCGCATGGACGCGGCCCTGGGCCTGCTGCAAACCACCGATTGGCCGATTGGCCAGATTGCGCTGGCCTGCGGCTATACCTCGCACGGGCGTTTCAGCGCTGCGTTCACACAGCGCTTCGGTGTGGCTCCTAGCCACCTGCGTGTTTGATCAGCGCTGGTAAGTGGCGGTGAAGCTGGCCTTGGCCAAGACAGCCTTGCCCAGGCCATGGTTGAGCGCAAAGCCTGCCAGTGTGGCCGTGCCATTGCGCGGGATGCCTGCGGCTGCAAACACATCGGGCACCGCCAGGGCGTAGAGCGTGAAGTTGTAGCGGTGCGGGCCGTGGCCCACGGGCGGGCAAGGGCCACCATAGCCACCGGGGCCGGTCACACCGGTGTTCATGAAGTCGGTGTTACCCGCCACGCTGCCTGCGGGCAATTGGCCCGATCCCGTGCCTGCGCCACGAGGCAGACCGCTGGTGTTGGCGGGTAGGTTGAGCACCACCCAGTGCCAAAAACCACTGCCGGTGGGCGCGTCGGGGTCATGCATCAGCAAGGCCAAAGACTGTGTGCCTGCAGGCACGTTGTGCCAGCTCAGCGCGGGCGACAGGTTCTCACCGGTGCAGCCAAAGCCCTTGGCCACCAAGGGCAGGCTGAATTGGCCGCTGGCCAGGTCTGGGCTGCTCAAGCTCATGGGTGGTGTGGCTTGGGCACGCGCACCAAGGGCGCAGCCCAATAGCGCGGCGAGCAGCAAGAACTTAGAGCCAGAACGATTGAAAAGTGTCATGTGAAACTCCGTGAACAGAAGCCCTCATTGGACCCGGCATGGAGACCGCGCCTTGGCTTGAAAGTGTCAAAGCTTGTGCCGAACACGCCAGGCCTAGCCTCAAACGTCAATGGCCGAGGCCGACCCCGCCTGCTTGCGCAACTCGAACTTCTGGATCTTGCCCGTCGAAGTCTTGGGCAGCTCACCAAAGACCACAGCCTTGGGGACTTTGAAGCCGGCGAGGTGCTGCTTGCAATGGGCGATCACCGCCTCAGCGCTGAGTTGTGATCCGGCCTTGAGCTCGATGAAGGCGCAGGGCGTTTCGCCCCACTTGGGGTCAGGCTTGGCCACCACGGCGGCGGCCAGCACATCGGGGTGGCGGTAGAGCACATCTTCAACCTCGATGGAGGAGACGTTTTCGCCGCCGGAGATGATGATGTCTTTGCTGCGGTCTTTGATCTTAATGTAGCCGTCCGGATACTGCACGGCTAAGTCGCCCGTGTGGTACCAGCCCCCGGCAAAGGCCTCGGCCGTGGCAGCAGGGTTTCTGAGGTAACCCTTCATCACGATATTGCCGCGGAACATGATCTCGCCCATGGTCTCGCCGTCCCAGGGCACGGGCTGCAGCGTGGCCGGGTCCAGCACGGCGGCGCCGCGCTGCAGGTGATAGCGCACGCCTTGGCGGGCGTTCAAGCGGGCGCGCTCGCCAATGTCCAACTGCTCCCACTCGCAATGCTTGGCGCCGGCGGTGGCGGGGCCGTAGACCTCGGTGAGCCCGTAGACATGGGTGAGGTCGAAGCCCAGGGCTTCCATGCCTTCGATCAGAGAGGCTGGTGGCGCAGCGCCCGCCACCATGGCCTTGACGCCGCGCGGCAGCTTGGCTTTGAGCTGAGCTGGGGCATTGACCAGCAGGCTGTGCACGATGGGCGCTCCGCAATAGTGGGTGACGCCATGCTCGGCCATGGCTTGGGCCATGGCGGCGGCCTCCACCTTGCGCAGGCAGACATTGACGGCGGCGCGGGCCGCCAGCGTCCAGGGGAAGCACCAGCCATTGCAATGGAACATGGGCAGCGTCCATAAATAGACCGCATGTTTGGGCAGGTCCCACTCCAAGATGTTGGAGGTGGCATTGGTGGCCGCGCCCCGGTGGTGATAGACCACGCCCTTAGGGTTGCCCGTGGTGCCGCTGGTGTAGTTCAGGGCGATGGCGTCCCACTCATCTTGTGGCAAGGCCCAGTCAAACGTCGGGTCGCCTTGGGCCAAGAAAGCTTCGTAGGTGCTGCTGCCCACGCGCGGGGCTGCGCCGCTGTACAGCGCATCTTCAGCGTCAATCACCAAGAGCGGGTGGCTGCATTTTCGCAGCTCCAGAGCCTTGTGCAGCGTGGCCGCAAACTCCACATCCACGATCACTGCTTTGGCCTCGCCATGGTCCAGCATGAAGGCAATGGTCTCGGCATCCAGCCGGGTGTTCAGGGCATTCAACACCGCGCCGGCCATGGGAATGCCAAAGTGCGCCTCCACCATGGGCGGCGTGTTGGGCAACATCACGGCCACGGTGTCGCCCACGCCAATGCCCGCTTGGTGCAGGGCGCTGGCCAGGCGGCGGCAGCGAGCATAGGTCTCGCCCCAGCTTTGGCGCAGCGTGCCGTGAATGATGGCCGTGCGCTGCGGATAGACCTCGGCGGTTCGCTCCAGAAACAACAGCGGGGTGATGGGCGCGTGGTTGGCGGGGTTGCGGTCCAGGTGCTGTTGATAGAGGGAGGTCATGGGCGGGGCTTTCTATCACTGGGGGGCAGGGGGTCTCCACATCATAGTGGCGCCTTGCCGCTACCATCGGCACCCTGTCTCACACTTGCTCCATGAACCCCGAAGACCTGCAAAAGCTTGTCAGCACCCCCATGCCTTTTGGCAAGCACAAGGGTGTGCTGCTGGCCGACCTGCCCGGCAACTACCTGAACTGGTTTGCGCGCGAGGGCTTTCCCAAGGGCGAGATAGGCCGCTTGCTGGCGCTGATGCAGGAGATTGACCACAACGGTTTGAGTGACTTGCTCAAGCCCTTGCGATGAGCCTACGCACGAGCGTCGGCCAGCAGCCATCTCAGATGGCGATGAGTCCACCGCCTGTGGCAACATCGGCCGCTATTCTCCAGGTTCTGCCATGACACCTCCTCACGCACACGCTCACTCACGCCATCCAGGCAAACCTGCACCACATGAGCGCCCCCACCGCAGCGGGATACCGGCGTCGCAGATTTTGGCCTTTATCGACCCACAACGTTTTGATGCCAGCTTGCGCTTGTTGGTCGGTGACGTGGCGGACAGAGCCTTTGTGGGGCGCTGTCTCACGGGCGAAGGGCCGCTTCACCATCGAGGCGCAAATTACATTCTGATCGCCTTACTGGGCGAGCTGCTGCAGCAACTGCCCGAGTCCTCTGCTTCCGAGGATGCCGTGGATGTACCGATGCGTTTGCCACCGCATTTGGCGGACGTTGAGCAGCCCGGGAACTATCCTTTGCGTTTGCCGATGCAGGCCTTGCGGCGGCTGGCGGGTGGCGACCCGATCTTGTTGGAAGCCATGATTGATTGCTTGACGGACGGGCCGCCACAACATGCCCTGGCCAACGTGGCCCTTGTGGCTCTGATAGATCGCCTGTCAGCAGCACTGCCCAGCGGTCGCTGATGGCTGCGTTGCTTGCTCAGGCTTTCCGGCTGGCTGCCAGCGAGCTCGGCATGGCCAGTGCTGCCTGGCTGTTTGTGCGCGAAACAGCCGCAGCCGAGGGGAGCGACGGCGTTGTTGCCCTGCGTGACGCCATGGGGCGGAACTGGCCGGTTCTGGATGCCGTGTGTGCGGGCTGGCTCGAAGGTGTGCGGGAGTCCTGCATTGCCCCTGAGGTATTGTTGGATGAGATGAAGGGGGCGCAGCGGCTCTTGTTGGTGGGCTATGAAGCCGAGTGGGTTGATGCGCTACTCCTTCACCTGCCGCGCGAGGTTCGCGTGGGGCTGATGACGGCCGGCGATCCCCTGACGGACTGGGACCGTCTGTTGGCCAATCACGGGGGCAGAGTGGAGCCCGTCGATCCAGTTTCCTTTCAGACTTGGGCAGGCCCGCGGTCGGTACTGCTGAGCTTTGTCTACGGGCATACGGCTGACCATGTCTATGTGCTGCCAACCTGGTTGCGAACCTCCGGCAGCGATGTGCGTCTCCAGTTTCGGGCCTTGCTGGGCTGGTATGTCATGCGGACGCCGCTGGCACTTTTTCCGCGGTGGTTGGTGGCCGCAGAGTACGGCGCGTTCACGCAGTTGAGAGGAACGCCATGAGCGTGTTCTTTGCAGTTTTGCTGGTGGCGACGCTGGTCGCACAAGCCGTGTTGCCGAGTTATCGACTTTTGATCGTGCTCGGTGGCGCGGCTTTGTCGTGCACGGCAGCGGGCCTGACCGGCTTGGCGGATTTGGATCGAGTTTTCGCGGGAGTGCCCTGGAATGTGCTTGTGATTCTGGTGGCGCTTGGGCTGTTTACCCGCCGATTGGCCGACGCTCGACTATTTGGCTTGGCGTCATTGGCGCTGGTACGGGTGGCGCGCGCCCGTCCCTTGGCCCTGCTGGTGCTGGCGGGTCTCAGTACTTATGCGGTGTCGATGGTGTTGAATAATTTGACGGCGCTGTTGGTGATACTGCCCGTGCTGCTGTCTGTGTTTGCGCTGGCCGGGGTCTCCCAGCGCTACCTGGTATGGGCGCTCGGCCTGATCTTGGTCGCATGCAATTTGGGTGGTGCTGCGACGCCGATCGGAGACTTCCCCGCCGTCCTGTTGCTGGGCAAGGGCGCGATGGGATTTGCGGACTATTTGCAACAAGCACTGCCGGCCACGCTGGTGGCCATGGCCTTGATGTTGACGGTTGTGCTTGTCAGCCACCCCAGCAAGGAGGTGCCCACGACCCACCTCAGTCGTCGTTTGACCCTGGCGACGCTAGCCCGTTTGTACCGAGGCGTGACGCTGGACTGGACCCTACTTGGGCCATGTTTGCTCGCCCTGATCGCCATGATGGCCGCTTGGCTGCTGTTACCGGCACATTGGGCTATTGGGCCTGCCTTGGTGGCCTGGCTCGGGGGGCTGATCGCCCTGGCCGTGCGCCCCGCCGAGGGGGAGCAAACACTGAAGCGGTCCATCGACAGCGAAGCCCTGATGTTTTTGCTGGCGCTCTTTGTGATGGTGGGTGTCGTTCGAGAAACGGGCTTGTTCACTCGCATGGCCGGATGGCTTCTGGAGTTGCCCGTCTCGCCTCACGCTCAGCTTGTCTTGTTCCTGGTGATGGCTGCACTGCTGACGGGTTTGTTCTCGGCTGGGCCGAGCATGGCCGCATTGCTAGAGGTGGCGGAAGTCTTGGCCAAGCAGTTCCCGCCGGATGCCATTTACATCGGCCTTGCCTTGTCGGTTTGTGCGGGCAGCAGCCTGTTTCTGACGGCAGCTACGGCCGGCCCGTTGATGCAAAGCCTGGTCGAGCGGGCGGGCCTCAGGGGTGTGGATGGCGCGCGGCTGCAGTTCGGGTTCCGGGAATATCTGAAGGTGGGGGTGCTGGGGTTCGCGGTCACGCTGTCTGTGGGCATTGCGCGCACCCTGCTGGCCGTGATGTCGAGTTAGGGCCTGTTGACTACGGCGAGTGGTTCGAAATCGGGGTCGTTGCCACAAATCGCCAAAAGTCGCGCATGAAGGGATGCGGGCGAAAGCCCTGCACCCGGGGCTGCATTAACCAGGTGTTGACGTCATGCCCGCTGGCTTTGTAGGGCATGTAGGCTAGGCTCAGCTTCACGGCTTGGTCAATCACTGCTTGGCGCTCGGGGCCGTCGGGCAACACGCGTTGTTGTTCGTTGAGTGTGTTGAAGGCTGGCAAATCAAAGCGCGCATAGTTGCTTTGGCCCTTGTTGGGGCCGTACATCAGGTCTAAGAAGTAGCTGCCATCGGGAATGGCGGCGCTCCAGCCGGTGGTCCACATCATCAGCTTGCCCGCCCGCGAGGCCTTGATGTTCTCTTGCCAGGCGCCCATGCGAAAGCTCATCTTCACGCCAATGGCGTCCATAGAGCTCTTCCAGTGCCCCTGCCATTGGCGGGCCAATTGCGTCGGCTCGGTGTGCAGCTCCAGCTGCAAGGGCTGACCGTTGGGCTGGTCGCGCCAGCCGTCGCCGTCTTTGTCCACATAGCCGGCCAAGTCCAGCAAGGCTTTGGCGCGCTGTGGGTCGTAATCACTCATCTCCGACTTTAATGTGGGGTCGTAGCCGCTGACCTGGGGCGGGATCACGCTCTGCGCGGGCTTCATCTGGCCACGCCGCATCAAGGCGCGTTCGCGCGGTGAGTTATAGGCCAGTGCCAAGGCACGGCGCAGGGCCACTTTGTCGGGGGTGTAGCCGCCCACCACCGGGTTCTCCAAGTTGAAATAGACATGGCGTGTGGTGGGCGCCACCACGCGCGTCATGCGCACCCCGCGCTTGGCCAAAAAGGGGGCGACCTGCCCTTGGGGCGCGGCACTGCCCACAAACTCATCAGGCACCCAGACCATGTCCAACTCGCCATTCAAGAATGCCAGCCAGCGCGGCTGCGCCTCTTCAATGATGGAGATCTCCACCCGGTCCACCAAAGGGAGCTTGCGGCCCCGAAAGCGTTGGGCGATGGCCTGGCCCTCGGCATCGTCGGCCGCCGGCTGTTCGTCATGCACGCTGTGTTGATGCGCGGGGTTGCGTTCCAGCACGATGCGCGAGCCGCGCCGCCATGCCCCCAGCTTGAAGGGGCCAGTCCCGACAGGATGTTCCATCGCCGACTTGGTGTCGGGCAGACTCTCAATGACCTCGCGGGCCAAGGCGCCACTCAAGGCCGGTGTGGCCAGCACATAAGGCAGGCGCGGCGCGGGCTTGGCCACCCGGATCTGCAAGGTGTAGCGGTCCAAGGCCCGCACGCCTTCCACTTCAGTGTCATACGGGAAGGGCGTTTTCGTGTCTAAGGCCTTTTGGCGCAGCTCGTCTAAGCCCAGCAGCCCGGCGCTTTGGTAATGGAAGAGGGTGGGGCTGCGCACGGCCGGGTCGTAATAGCGCTTGATGCTGTAGACGTAATCCGCAGCCACCAGTTCGCGCTTGACTGGGCGGCCGTCTTTGTCTCTGAAGGCAGGGTGCTCGCTGAAGGTGATCCCGGGCTTGATGCGAAATACAAAGCGGGTGTAGTTGTCGCTGACTTCGGGCAGGCTGACGGCGGTGTTGGGCTTGAGCCGGGCCGGACGCGCCAGGTGGTCGTAGGTCAGCAGCGCGTCAAACAAGCTGCCCACCAAGGCCGCCGACACCACATCCGAGATCTGAGCCGGGTCAAAGCCGTTCTCCTGGCCGTGGAAGGCCACCCGAACGGTGCTGGGGGCTGATGAGCTGGCTGTGCTGGCGGCTGGCGCGACTTGGGCGGCGGAGGGCGCCAGGGCAACGGTGCACAGGGCCCACAGCAGCGCAGTCCAGCGCCACGCCCGTCCGGGCGGTGTGGGTAGCAGGCCCAGTCGATGTGGAGCGTTGGCAAGGGGCATGGTGTGAGTACTCCTGGAGCTTTCGGGGTAGGCGCAGGCGTTTTGAGGACTGGCCACGGCAAGGCGATTGTCACTATCTTCCATGAGGCTAAACATCCTGTGGTCATCGTCCGCAATGCCAGCATGCAAGCTCCTGCGATGAGCACCGACGAGTTACAAAAGCTAATCGCTCCCGGTGCTCATTGG